>JBKWCO010000027.1:0-12212 GCA_046975465.1 Streptococcus sp.
CAGCTCTTTTAAGCGCTCCGAAAATTCCATTTTAAACCTCAAAAAATATTTTTAACTTTTTTCAATTAACCTCTTGACAAATATCGCCTATAGCGATATTATGTAGATATAGCTGATAGCGATATTTCAAAAAAAAATAATAATCACTATCAGAATGAGATCATTGACAATTAAATAAAAAGTGCGTCTGACAACCAGAGGACTGACTATCAAACTACACTAAACTTCGTACCTTTATTGTAATTGTTTTGATAAGTAAAGTCAAGTCCACTGATGGTTGAAGCGAAGATAAAAACAAGTATTTTGTGAGCTTCCACGCATTTCGGACGATTAGCACTTTTGCCGAATAGTAAAGTGAACTGGTTGCGCAAGATTGCGTAAGAGAATCCCTGGGTATGACAAGGACTACCTAAAGAGATTGGCCGGGCAAGCGATGGTAATTGATGCAAAGCACCTTGCTAAACGTTGCCACCGTGGAAAGAGGGATCTTTCCAACCAAACAACTTTTCTTTACTGCTGTCTATCTTTGAGATAGACTTACTCTCAAGCTACTAAGTCTTTATTTTATCTTAGTAGCTTTTACGCTTACAATAAAGGAGAAACTATGACTAACTTTTTTCGCATTACAATGTAAACGCCTCTACGATAACTATGAATTCACCTATGGCATGTTTAGCTATTCACCTAAACTACAAGCTAAACTCTATACACAAGCTCTTCTTGACTTAGACCATTTAGTTCAAGAAGCTCGCAGAAACAGCTATCCTAGCGGTGATATTCAGTTCTATAGCCGACAGTTTAAACGTAAACTATTTACCCACTATTACTCAAGAGTGAAGCAATTAGCTTAACTCTTTTTTCTTTGCTCAAAATCAGAAAGGAAAATTCTATGATTCCAGAAACACTTGTTATGAAACCAGATTTTATTGGGCCTGCTTACTACGAAAAATTAGGAATGCCCTCGCTTTATCTTTGGCAAAGAAGGCAAATACCAACGCCATATTCTTAATAACGAGAAACATGGAGCCTTCCACGTTATCACACCTGCTTCTACAACGGTCTTCCCAGAAGATGCTCTCGTAGAAGTGGTCAACCCAATTTTTCTCTCAGACACGGCTCTAAACGGCAACTCAGTTGCCCCAGCCCTCAATGTCTTTGCGGAAAAATTAGTCCTAAAAAATAAGAAAGTAAAGGAGAAATACCTATGGCTAAAATTGGATTAAACTACGGAGAAAAACTACAAATTGCGGACAAGACCTATCGTGTCATTACGGATGGTCTTAATGTGCCAGAAGTCCTTGGAAAACTCTCTTTCCGTGGCATTGAAGGCCCTGATATCATCTTTGAAGAAGACCGTACCCAACGCAACCCTGATGGCTCATTTGTCCAAATCAATACAGGTGAAATCCGTGGGATTGTGGTGGCGATTCATTCTTCTATCCAACATGAGACCCTCTTTTTCACCATTGCTGATATGGCACAGTCTGAAACCGAAGACCTAGGGATTAAATATCGAGAAGAAGTTGAACTAAAAGATATTGTGATCACCCATACGCACGTTAACCGCAATGATATTTACAAGCTCTTTGCTTCTAAAATCAAGAAAAAGAATGGAGGGCACCTCTTAAGGAAAACAAACCTCTAGACACCAAGAAGGATAATTAGGAGGTGATGCATTATGAAACTCTTTACCTATCGTGGGATAAGAGTTAGGGCCTTTTATCGTCATATTCGGGGAATCACCTGGTTTATCTGGTGGTTCCCTTCTTTGTTAGCTATTGGAAATTATTGCTATGTCAACTTAGAAGAATTGAAAGAACATCCCTTGCCATTAGGCTATTTTATTTGGGGTGTCCTTATTGCTTCTTGCTTGGTCGCTTACCTAATAAATCGCATGTGTTACGAGAAAATCGTCTTTTTCAAAAGCTCAATAGCCTACGGATTTTGTCTCGCTTCTGATAGAAAATAACCTCTATTTGATTAAAAATATTAGACGTGAAAACAAAACAATTGAAAAGATGATTCTTCCTCAGGTCTACTTGAAACAATCTCGCTACAAGATTGAAGTCCGTTTCATCCTGGAAGGTAATAAATTTCAGGACCGTTTTCTCAATCTTGGCTCGACCTCGAAGTCATGTTTCATGGGACTTTCGTAATAAAACCTTTGATAAACGGTTTATCACCTATGACATTGCTATCAACCGCATTGATAGCCGTATCACCATTAACGAGGTCGAGGTCAAGGGATCTAAACTCCAACTTATGACAGACGTCACTTGGGACTATATTGAAGAACCTCACTTGCTCATTGGTGGGGAACTGGTGGCGGTAAAACCGTAGTCCTTATGACTATTATTTATGCACTCGCTAAGATTGGCTTTGTGGATATTTGTGATCCAAAGAACTCTGATCTGGCTGGACTCAAAAAGATTCCTGTCTTTCATGGTCGTGTCTATACAAGTAAAGAAGATATTATCCAGTGTTTTAAAGAGAACGTCGCCTTCATGGAAAACGCTACGAGCTCATGTCTAACTCACTAAATTTCAAGCTGGGAAAACTTTACGCACTACGGCATGACACCCAAATTCATCCTCGTCGACGAGTGGGCAGCTCTTATGGCCAAGATTGACCGTGACTACAGCCTCCAGTCTGAACTCATGGAATACCTCTCTCAGCTCGTCCTAAGGGCGTCAGCTGGCTGTCTTTATCATCTTTGCCATGCAACGCCTGAGGAGAATTCATCAAAACAGCTCTTCGAGATAACTTTATGAAGCGTCTCTCAGTTGGTCACTTGGAATCAACGGGTTACGACATGATGTTTGGAGATGCTAACAAAACCAAGGAGTTTAAAAAGCTCGATGAAATCAATGGCGTCAAAGTTAAAGGACGAGGCTATATCGCTAATAACGGGGACTTAGTTGGCGAATTCTTCTCCCTTACGTACCTCTCGACCAAGGCTTCTCCTTCTATGATGCCTACGCAAAAATCCCTATCATGGAATTTAATGGCGAAGAATTTGAAGTCTTTGGAGAAGGCCACCAACAATCAGAACCGATTGAACCAATAGAGAAGGAAGAAGCTCCAAACACTAAACTAACCAACGTCCGCTCAAAGAATTTGCGGAGGAACAAGAGCTCAAAATGGCAACACTTCGAAAGATCATTTATCTCTTGCAAGAACAAGGGATTGTTTTGAACGGACGGAATCTGCCATTCTAGTCGACCCTTTTCAAGAAGAACTTCTTCTTGAAAGTCTTATCCACTTTGAGGAGGGGGACGCAAATCTTATCCAAAAGCCGTTGAAGCGACGCTTAGTCATCATGGGCTAGGACAAGGGCAGGCAAGCCTGACCACAGGTCAGGCGCAGACCGTAGCCCGAAGTTCCTAGGCCATGATGAGACTTCAACCCCGATTTCTAATAGGGGGTACATTTGGCCAAAGTGCCACGTCCACCCTCCTCATTCCTTGTGGGAGTTGGGATTTCAAAATTTAGAAAGTGTGTCACTTTGGTCCAAAAAGTGTGTCACTTAATCAGAAGGAGGTGTTCCCATGAATGACTAAAATGAGTCCCTTTCAAATCAAGAACTTCAGAAAACAAACAGGCCTCAGCCAAAAAGCCTTTGCACAAGCCGTTGACTTACCGATAAGAACCTACCGCTCCTATGAATCAGGGAAAGAGGCCTCACCATTGACAAGTTCCGAGAACTCAAAGAAAAACTCGGTTATTATCAAGAGTGTCACAGAAATAATCTAGAGCTCACATCGACTATTTGCGACTAACCTTCCCTAGTCTGCGGGATTTAGAAGCTTTCTGCGAGAACTTTCTTTTGTCACTTAAGCGAATTTACTGACCAAGAAACACGACTCATGAATTATACCCACTTATGGCAACGAGGAAACATTTGGATTTTCGATTTCTTTGATAAGTCTGCGACTAATAACTACCAAACGTGTCCAACTCTCTGGTCAAGGCTGTCGGGAGATGGAGCTCCTCTTAGAACACAAGGGGACTTCTTGGCAGAACTTTCTTCAGAATATTCTCTATGCCTACCAAGATGTCAGGGTAAAACGCCTTGATATCGCCCTAGACGAACTCTATAAAGGCTATGGTCACGAGGAGGAACACATCCAGATCCCCAAGCTCATTGATAAGCTCTATGCCAAAGAAATTGTCCTAGATACCATTCGAAAATGGAACATCACAGGTGGGGGCTCCTTCACCGATAACGACGATATGGAAGCCAATCACGGGCTTTCCCTTTACTTTGGGAGCCGACAAAGTCAGCTCTACTTCAACTTTTATGAAAAGCGATACGAAATCGCTCGTATGGAAAATATCTCCTTGGAAGAATCCTTGGAGATTTTTGGTATCTGGAACCGCTACGAGCTACGCTTTTCAGACCAGAAAGCCAAGGGGTTGTAGAGGAATACATCAACGGTGTGGACCTCGGAGAAATCGCAAGAGGCATCGTGAACAAGGAAATCCAAGTCTATGATGGTGTCACCTCGTTTTGGAGCCTATAAGCCTGATGAAAAATGGCAAGAACTCTTTGGAGGGGTCGAACCCTTAAAACTCTCAACCAGTCCACAACCCTATAGTATCGAACGGACCATTCGTTGGTTAACCTACCAAGTCGCAAACTCTCTTGCACTCGTTTCTGAAGCAGACAAAATCATGCAAACAGAATACATGAAAATGATTCAAAATAGCGGTGAAATTACTGATCGTGGGAGGCTATCTTAAAACTCCTCAAAACCAACAAACACTATGAACACTAGAAAGGAAATCCCTTATGGAATACAAAGTCGAAATCAATTCATTAAACAACTTTAAAGCCTGGTCTGGTGGACTGAGTACCTTAAACACTGTCCGTGAACGTGGTGGGATAGATACCCTAACCACCATCTGTGAAGACCTCTTTTCTGGAGATACCCCTACCGACACTCAAATCAATGACTGGCTTTGGTTTGATACAGACTTTATTTACCAGGCGCTAGGCTACGAGGACCTTCTAGAGGGCTAATCCATGCTCAAGAAAATCTATCAAGCAGACTTCCTCCTTCTTCCTGATCAAGAGTTTTGGAACATGTATATCCTCCTTAGAAAAGGAAAGGACTTCTACTATGAATGTGCTGGAAGGTGTACCGAAAAGCCACCAGATGATAGAGGATTCTACGACTATGAACATGCCTGTTTCACCCTAGATGGTCAAGTTATGAGTCTCAATAAACGAATGCGTCCCTCTCTCATTGCCTATATTCAACAGACCATCAAAAACAATCACGACACATTTAGAAAGGAAATTGATATGGCCACTAAAACGATTTTTGAAACAAAAGTTGGACAAGTTACCAACGAACTTGGAGAACTACTCAAAAAGAAAGACCACAAACAAGCTTGGACCAAGGCTGGAGAACTCAACGCTCTTCTCAAAAAGAAGAAGCCAAAGACCTAAAGCCTGAGTTAGTCGAACAATTGCATAATGAGTTACGAGGCTACTACTACATCAACAGTGAGATTGAAAAAGCCAATAAGCGCCTCTATGCTAAAGGTTCCAAACTCATTGAACTCGCTAGTCTCTAGAAGGAGGACCTATGATTAAAGCCAAACGTTACTACTAAAGCAAGGGAATACCTCTCAAATTTTAAAAGGTGGAGAAAAAAGGTGGCCCGCCAAAGCTAAAAGTCACCACTAAAAAAACTGTCAATTTAGCTGTTATCGGAGGAATTGTTTTCCTCCTTTTTGTTGGTCTTATGGGTGCCATCCGTGCCATCACACTCTCAAATAAAGTGGGAACACTACAAGCTCAAGTGGAAGCGACTAAAAAACAAAAAGCACAGCCTATAGACGCTAATCGCAAGTATGACTACAAGCTCCAGTATTACCTCAATGACTATGTTTACGCCTACTTCACCCTCCCACAAGAAGGGGATAAACAACAAGCACAAGTCGAACACCTTAACAGCTTTTATAATTTCGTCCCAGACGTCAAAGCACAAGGTCAAGTGCGTAACCCAAGTACCTTGCTCTACTCACAATTAGTCACGGTAGAAGGTAAGGTAGCCACCTACAAGGTCAAATACAAGGAAATAATCCAACATGACAAAGACACTGAGGAAAAAGAATTGGTGACGGGATTTAATATTCCCTTTGATGAAAAAGAGGGAAATACTACGTTTCTGGACTCCCTTGGTTCTCAGCGATTGACTCTTCACAAGCTGGACACTTTAGCGAAGACGATCAACTCCAACTCACAGCTAACGACCACGTCTCAGATAACCAACACAAGAAGGTTGAAAAGTTCCTCAAGGTGTTCTTTACCAACTATACCACTAACCAAGACAACCTCAACCTTATTGCCAAGAACGTTGCTATTGTAGCCAATACCACTTTTAAAACGATTGACTACACCTATCTTAAAAAAGAGGGGATGATCTCATCGCCTATGTACAAGCAACCTTTGAGGTAGGAGGAACGACACACTCTGAAAACTTCACCTTCACACTCTCAGAAAAAGACAAGAGCTACTATGTCACAAAACTAGATCACACCATTCCACTTAACTACGCAAACGATAAAGATTAGGAGAACTCTATGAATACAGACAATCTACGTACCTTCCTCCAAGGCGATGGGATTTGGATTCTCACCGCTATCGCTGTTTTGTTGGCTATTAAAGCTTGGCGAAACAGTTCTTGGCTTCAACTCTTCTCAGTCGTTGGCTTCTACGCCGTCATTGTCTCAATCGCTAAAGGACAAGACATCCTAAAAGTGGTCGGCTGGTTCCTACGGCTCTTTGGTATTGATTCAGGACTTTAAGTATGGCTGAAGAAAGACTCTATGACTACAGTAAGGGCTTGAACGCCCTACTGGATCCAGGAAATCAAACAAAAAAGGGACTCGCCTTTGGTACTTTGCGACACCAATGCAATTGTCCTTTTTCATTGTCTTTACCTTCGTTTTTGTAGCTATGTTGCTCTTTGGAGGATTCATCCTGGTTCCCCTCGCAAAATTCACACACTCTATTTCGCTACTGCTCTATTGGTACCTCCCCTATAAACTCGCTAAATTCTACACCGAATACGAACCACACGGTAAGAAGATGCACGTTTTCATTGGGGACTACCTGATTTACTTCTGGGATTTCAAGCTCAATAAAAAGCGATCTACCATGAAGACCGAATAGAGCCTGTAGAAGAAATTGTCTTTGAAAAACAAATCTATAGAAAAGGAGGTCCTATGAGTATTACCTTAACCTATCCTATTAGGAAACCCATAAAAATCTAGCCCTCAAAAAGATCGAACGGTAGTGGCTTATTACCGCATTCCAAATACTCCCATCACTATTACAGATGAAGAGAAAAAGGACAAACACAAGATTACAGTTGCCCAAATGATGAAGAAACTCCAGAAAAACAAGTCCTTTGAGATTTCACTCATTCCCAAAGACTATCTCTTAGAAGAAAAATGAGAGACTTTTCAGAAGCATTGGCAGATGATAGCCGTGAACTGGGAGAAGAACTCCTTCTTTACACAGTTGACCGTCTCACGGATGAAATGGAAATTCCTTATCAGTTTGATTGGGTCGTCGGAGTGGCCTTACGCAAACAAAATCACGGGGCAACAGTGAAAGACTTGGCCTATGAGAGTTTTAATGAGTTCTCGGAGAAAATCGCAAAGGTCTTGGCTACGAATACGCATTAAGTCCCACCTGGTATGACGATTACAGAAGTGACGAATTCACTATTTTCCAAGCTTTTTCCGTCCTATGTGCCAAACGTCTGACCAATGAAGAACTCTTTTACTACCAGCGGATGCAATACCTCCGCTACATTCCCCACTACAAGAAGGAGGTCCTTGCTAATCGCTCCCAATTTAATATCACAGACACCCTAATTAAAGTCCTAAAAGGAGGCTTCCTCAAGCTCGAAAGTCCTTATGGGTCTTCCTTTGTGACTATTCTTCCTGTTGGAAAGTTTCCCGTGCAATTCAACGGCTTTCACCTAGGCGAATTTGTCCAACGCTTGAACTTTCCCGTAGAACTACGCATCAAAGCAGAATTCATTGATACCAACAAAATTAAGGGGAGAATGGGACGTTCTAATACCCGTTATCGAAACATCATGGAAGAAGCTGAAAACACAGACACCGTCCAACAAGATGAAATCATCATGGGTTCTATCTCCCTAAAGACCTAATGAAGAAAGTCGGAAACAAGGAAGATATCATCGAATATGGAGCCTATCTCATTGTTCGGCTTCTAGTGTCAATCAGCTTCGTCAAAGACGACAAGTAGTTCTCAACTATTTTGATGATATGGGTGTTGAAATTAGTGAAGCTTCGCAAGATGGTCCTTACCTCTTTCAAGCCCTACTCTACGGGGAAAACCTCCAAAAGAAAACTCGCACCTGGACACATATGGTCACAGCTCGTGGATTTTCAGAACTTATGCCCTTTACCAATACATCCTCAGGGAACCGTATCGGTTGGTATATCGGACGAGTGGACAACTGGACTGGCCGTTGGGACACTATCGCTAAAGCTATTGATTCCTCTAAAAATATCGTCCTCTACAATGCCACAGTCGGAAACAAAGAAGACATCGCTGGAAAGATTACCAAGAACCCACATATCATTATTACGGGTGCGACAGGACAAGGAAAGTCTTTCCTCGCTCAGATTATATTTTTAAGTGTGGCTTTACAAAATGTCAAAACTTTATATTGACTCAAACGAGAACTTAGAAATCACTATCAAGAAGTAATCAACTCCCTGAATTTGCACGACGCTATCCTGAACGCAAAAACAGATTGAAACTTTAACTTTGTGACACTGGATAGCTCACTGCCATCAAACCACGGAGTCTTAGATCCATTGTAGTCCTGATAAGGAACAAGCCGTAGAGGTCGCAAAGAACATGCTTGAGTTTCTACTACAAGCTGTCGATGACGTGACAATGGACCAGAAAACAGCCATCACAGAAGCCATTAATGCTATCAGTAGAACGTCGCTGGTGAAAAGTCGGCTTTAAACATGTCCTAGAAGCTTAAGAAGCTTCCTCATCTGAAATTGCTCCAGTTGGTCGCTACCTGACGTCCATTGTGACAAACTCTATCTTGGAACTAGCTTTCTCAGATGGAGCACACCAGGCTTAACTCAGAGTCCCGAGTCACTATCCTAGAGTCAATAACCTCAAGCTCCAAAGGATGACTCCACAAAGATTTCAGACCACGAACGAAACTCTATTGCTCTCATGTTTGGCCTTGGGGCCTTCTGTACCCACTTTGGCGAACGCAATGAAAATGAAGATACCATTGAGTTCTTTGACGAAGCTTGGATTCTGATGAAGTCCGCAGAAGGAAAGGCCGTAATCAAAAATATGAGACGTATTGGACGCTCTAAAAACAATACCTTGGCACTGATTACACAATCTGTGCATGATGCAGAAAATGACGATGACACGACTGGATTTGGGACCATCTTTGCCTTCTATGAAAAATCTGAACGTGAAGATATTCTCAGACACGTCAATCTCGAAGTCACTGAAAGTAACCTCGAATGGATTGATAATATGATCTCTGGTCAGTGCCTTTACTACGATGTCTACGGCAATCTTAATATGATTTCCGTCCACAATCTCTTTGAGGATATTGACATGCTTCTAAAACCAATGAAAGCAACAGTGTCTTCAAGTCTCGAAAATAAATACGCTAGTTAGGAGGTGAACCGATGCAAGAAGCTTTTGCCAAGCTAAAGGGGTAGATATCTTCTCCTAAAGTCCTACATGGAACCAACCAACTTTGGCTCCTTTAATGGCGCCTGGGTTCTGATTAATGAACTCTTCGTTAACCTCTTCTTTTTCATTCTCAATGCCGTCGTTGGCTTCTTTTCCCTCCTCATTCGCATTTTAGAAAAGATTGATCTCTATGCTACCTATAAAACCTATGTCTTTCATGGGGCAAGCAGTATTTGGCACGGATTTACTGGCTCTAATACTGGCAACATTACCAACAAATCACTTGTAGGCACCTTGCTTTTGGTTTTAGCTTTCTACCTGTTCTATCAGTATTTCTTTTCAAAAGGCTCTTTTTCAAGAACACTCCTCCACGTCTGTCTAGTACTCCTATTAGCTCTGGGATACTTTGGGACTGTTGCTGGAACCTCTGGTGGACTTTATCTCCTTGATACTGTCAATAACGTCTCTAAAGACGTTACCAAAAAGATTGCAGGAATTAAGGTGGACTATGCCAAAGACAAGTCCATTAAAATTGGAAAATCAATGTCAGATAGCTACATTGCAGAAACGTCCTATAAAGCCTATGTCTTTGTCAATACTGGCCAAGAAAATGGAAAATACAAGAACAGCCAAGACGGGAAAGAAGAAGCCTTTGACGACAGTAAAGTCCTTGGAACGAGTGATAAGAATGGAAGCTTCAAGGCGGTCAAAGCAAAAGACCGCTCCAAGTATTTAGACGATTTAGGAGATGGCGCCAACGATGATGGTGAAAAGAACCGTTGGGTGTCAGCTATGCCAGACTTCATCTTCACTAGGATGTTCTATGTGATTTTTAAAATTGTAGAAGCCTTTGTATTAGCCGTCCCCATTATTCTTATCCAGCTCTTAAATGTGGTAGCTCAAATCCTCGTCCTCACCATGATTCTACTTTTTCCAGTAGCCCTTCTCATGTCTTTCGTTCCAAGGATGCAAGAGTTGGTCTTTGGAGTGCTTAAAGTTATGTTCGGGGGCTTGGTCTTTCCAGCGATTACAACTCTCTTAACACTTCTTATTTTCTATATTGAAAAATGATAGAAAATATCGTCACGAATGGGTTTGATGGTGTTCTAAAAACCTTACCGTCCCTTCTCTTATTTGGTCTTGTCTTTAAACTCTTAGTATCTGTGGTTTCTAAAGGTGTCATCTATTTCCTCATTTGGAGATTTAAAGGCCAACTCCTCCAATTCATCCTTGGCTCCAAAGCTCGAATGGTTGCGACAGATATTGGCACTAAAGTTGAACATGGCGTCACAAAGACCAAAGAGGTTGCTTCACAAGTCCCAACACGAAGCCTTGCGACGGCTCAACACCTGGGAAACTTTGCATTGGCTGGTGCTGGTTTTGGGACTGGGGTGATGATGAATGCCAAGAGCCATTTCCAAAATGCTGGCTCTTCTTCACTCGTAAGGAACCAAGTCAACCGGAAACTGCCATGCCATCAGGTCCAACAGAGGCTCCAATCACGCCAGAAGCTCCAGAACCAATCATTCCTCCAACACAGACCCCACCTGATAACTTCAAGCCAATTGAAGAAGAGAGCCCAACACCTCCAAGTGAGGCACCAATCATGTCAGAAGGAACACCTAGTTCAGAGGACGAATTCCAAACACTCAGAGAAGAGTGGATGTCACCATTCAAACAGCACCGTATCAATACCCTAGAACGGAGATTGGATGCTTACAAGGACCCTCAAGCCATGTATAAAGCTCAAGGATCTAACGCCTTCACCCGTGCTTATCGTCAGACTATGACACGAGACGATAAAATAAGAGCCAATATTGAGCGACGAGATCGTTTAACTCAACGCTTAAACCAATTGAGAGGAGAATAGAATGAATACTAAAATACGTTCAAGAACAGCCTTTCCAAGAATGCTTGAAGAAACACTCTTTAAGGCTTACCAAGAAGGGAAACGCTCCGTCGATTTCCTTCTTTATTTCCAGTCTCAGAAAAAGACAAAGACCATATCATTGCACAAACAAAATCCCATTCCGTCGTCTTAGATGCCAAATGGCGCTTTGGGACTGTTCTATTTACAGCCTATATCAGACATTAAGTAGAAAGGAGAGTCGATGAAAAAACTAAAATGGTATTATTATCTAGCCTCATTCCGCTTTTCTTTCCTGTTTTTATCATTATCATCATTATGGGAGCAGTCGGGGGAGGTAGCACTGGTGGCTCTTCTCAATCACTAAATGGGGCAACCTACACAGACCACTGGTCAAATGGTGATTCCTATACCCATAATTTACTTGTCCATCGCTATGGTATTAAGGCAGAGCAACTAGACGGCTTTTTAGATACTTTAGGAATCTCCTATGACAAAAAGCGCATTAATGGGAAAAAGCTCTTAGACTGGGAGGCTAAATCTAATCTAGATGTTCGTGCCATTGTCGCGATTGCCTTAAATGAAAGTTCACTTGGAACAGCTGGAGTC
>JBKWCO010000028.1:0-12051 GCA_046975465.1 Streptococcus sp.
CACCCATTGTTTCGATACCAAGTGACAATGGCGTTACATCAAGAAGGACAACGTCTTTGACATCACCAGTAATAACACCACCTTGGATAGCAGCACCCATGGCAACTACTTCATCAGGGTTAACTGATTTGTTTGGTTCTTTACCAGTTTCAGCTTTAACAGCTTCTACAACGGCAGGGATACGAGTTGAACCACCGACAAGGATAACTTCGTCAATATCTGACAAGCTCAAACCTGCATCTGAAAGGGCTTGACGAACTGGAGTTTTCGTACGTTCTACAAGGTCACGAGTCAAATCATCGAATTTCGCACGAGTCAAGGTCATTTCCAAGTGAAGAGGTCCAGCCTCACCGGCAGTGATGAATGGCAAGCTGATTTGTGTTGAAGTGACACCTGAAAGGTCTTTCTTAGCTTTTTCTGCTGCGTCTTTCAAACGTTGAAGAGCCATCTTGTCTGTTGACAAGTCGATTCCATTTTCTTTCTTGAATTCTTCAACCATGTGGTCGATGATTTTTTGGTCAAAGTCATCACCACCGAGTTTGTTATCCCCTGCAGTGGCCAATACGTCAAAGACACCGTCACCAAGTTCAAGGATAGATACGTCGAATGTACCACCACCAAGGTCGAATACCAAGATTTTTTCTTCTTTATCAGTCTTATCCAAACCATAAGCAAGAGCTGCTGCTGTTGGTTCGTTGACGATACGTTCTACTTCAAGACCAGCGATTTTACCAGCGTCTTTTGTTGCTTGACGTTGTGCATCGTTGAAGTAAGCAGGAACTGTGATAACTGCTTTAGTTACTTTTTCACCAAGGTAATCTTCAGCATAACCTTTCAAGTATTGAAGAATCATAGCTGAGATTTCTCATGGTGTGTATTCTTTACCGTTGAAACTTTTTCAGAAGTACCCATCTTAGATTTGATAGAGATTACTGTATCTGGATTTGTGACTGCTTGACGTTTGCAGCGTCACCAACGATGATTTCACCATTTTGAATGAAACAACTGAAGGTGTTGTACGGTTACCTTCTGGGTTTGCGATAATTTTTGATTCAGTTCCTTCAAGAACTGCTACTGCTGAGTTTGTTGTACCTAAGTCAATACCAATAATTTTAGACATTATTTTTTCTCCTTGAATCTATCTTCTTTTTTTCTTTTTGATACTTCCCTTAAGTGGTGGGAAGTGAGCAACTCCTTCGATTTCATCACTTATTTTTGAGCCTACTGTCTCAAAATCCCTGTTTCAGTCACACGCTACTGAAACTTTACGACGGGAAATATCGCTTTGCAAGCCTATGGCTTGCTTCATCTCTTTCATAGTTTAGTGTCGTTCGACAAGATTATGTCTGTTACAGCCACGGAGTCGAAATCAATGTATTCGACGGCGAGTTGAAAGTAGTGACAAACGCCATAGCAATGCCGTTTTCTGAAGTCTTTGCTCATTCAAATTGCCTAGTTGAACACGCCCTTAAACTCGGTAAAAGATAGATTTCTTGTGTTCATCGAACACTTCGTCAATCTCCTATTTTACTGTGACTTACGGGCTTTGTACCTAGTTATATACTACTACCATGGCTGGGCGTAGGATGCGGTCATGGAGTTTGTAGCCTTTCTGGAAGACTTGTGCGATGGTATCCGCCGGATGCTCATCATCTGCAGGCATGGTTTGAATAGCCATATGGAAGTTGTGATCGAACTCGCCGTCTGCTGCGATTTCTTCGATTCCTTCCTCTTTAAGACCATTTATCAAACTTTCCTGTATCATTTCCAAACCTTTTTTAACATCATCAGTCAATCCTTCAACAGCAAGAGCACGTTCGAGATTATCCAATGATGGCAAAATAGCTTTTGCCAAATCCTGAACTACGATATTTTTGCAATTGTTGACGTTCTTCATTTGCACGTCGCTGAATGTTTTGCATTTCTGCATGGGCACGAAGGTATTTGTTTTCAAATTCTTCGGCACGCGCTTGGGCTTCTTCAAGTTCAGAAGGTTCGCTTACTTCCTCTACAACTTCTTCAGTTGTCTCCGTAGCTTCCTCTTCTTTCACTTCTTCTTTTTTAATATCTTCAGTCAAGGCATACACCTCTTTCTATACTTTTTAAATGTTATATCTTAGTTAACTTCATAATGGTTACTATTGAGGTAACGGTAATAATCCGTCAACTTCATAACCAAAACTCTACTAATAACATTGACCAAACTAACCATGCGACGATAATCCATTTCAACTGGGCCAATCACATGCATGAGTGCCATCCCACGATAAGGAATCAGGAATTTATGACTCATAACTGTGACATTTTCAAGCGCTTCTTCAGTTGATTCTGCAACCGAAATCTTAGTCACTTCATCATCGGAGATAGCTGATCGAAGCTCAAGTGCCACATGTTGTGGATTGTCCAAAAATTGATAGGTTTTTAAGTCGGCATAAGTCAGTGATGCAACCTTACCTTCGATGAAAATCAATTCCTTAAAAAGTTGTGAAAAGATATAATCAAACAAATCTAAAACATTATCTGTTATCTTAAAATACTTTTGCACAATCTGAGGAATCTCAGTTCTCAATCGGTAATGGATATCTAAGACAGTGTTTCCCAAAAAACGTTCTTGAACAAGCTTATGAAGAATCTCCAAATCACTAGACAAGAAATTTTTTGGAATAGCAAACTGAACTGTCACAGGCTTAGATTCATCTAGAGTAAGAACCGCTAAAGCGTCGTGATTGGATAGATGAACAATGTCAAACCCAGTCAGACGTTGTCGTGTCGGCTCCACATCTTGAATCACTGCTGTACATCCTGTCATTTCTGCCAGCAGCTTCGCCGCTGCATCCAAAATATCTTCAAGTTTAAAGGCTTCAAAATCAAAGGCCTTGACCACTTGATAAACATCTTGTTCATCAATCGTATCAAGATTCAAAGAATTAGCGACGAAATACTGGAAACCTGCTCGGCTTGGCATACGCCCACTAGAAGTATGAGCTTTTTCAAGATAGCCCATCTTTTCAAGCTTGGCCATGTCATTACGAATGGTCGCTGAACTCGAATCAATTGATTCTTGTAATGCTTTAGAACCAACCGGTTCATGTGTACGAGTGAACATCTCAACTATCAAATTCAAAATAGTGTTTTGCCTTTGCGTAATCACGATGTCACCTCATTTCTATTTATTAGCACTCTGGCACATCGACTGCTAACTTATGATTCTATTATACACCTAAACTTGAACATGTCAACCCAAAAAACCAAAAAATTAGCACTCTTTTTGTAAGAGTGCTAAAAATACATCTTAAGACCTAGAAAAGCAAAAAAAGAGCACCTCAGAGGCACTCTAATCTTATCAATCATATTTTGACAAATGATAGGTCTCAATAATAGATATGAGGTGTTTGGCATAATCTGGATCACTGCTAAATCCCGCAGCTTGTAGTTTTTCTGCCGCAACTTTATAACTAGTCGTTCCTGCCACCTCTTTATAGGTCGACTCGCCCCACGTTCCTTGGCGAAGTTCTTCTAAATAAGTCATCATAGAACTTGACCAATCCTTAAAAACTGCAAAATCCACCTTTTGATATTGCCATTTCCCTTTACTATAAACGTTATCTTTCAGAAGGATATGCTCCTGACCTGGCTGAGCAGGGAGACTGTAGATGTTATGATATTTAACAGATAAAAGACTGCTACCATAATTCGACTCATATGCAGCTTGACTAAGGAGAATAGACGCAGGTACACCATAGTTTTTAGACATCTTTTGAGCTGTTGGAGCTAAGGTCTCAATAAATTCTTGCTGTGTGTAAGCAACCTTTACCGAACGAGCATTATCATCTGTAGAGGCATGAAGAATCAAAGGTAAGAGAATACCTAAAGCAAAAACAACAACTAAGGTAATGAAGGCTTTTAGTTTAAAACGTCGTCTCACTTAGCTTTCTCCTTTAATAATGCCAAATATTCCTCCAAAGAAAGATTATGTTCAGTCATATACTCTGCTGACTCTTTACCAACATAGCGGAAATGCCAATCCTCGTAGCCTACACCCGTTGACGATGTTTTACCATCTGGAAAACGAAGAACAAAGCCATATTTCGGCGCCAATTCTTTGACTTTAGCTACTGTATCTGGATCTGCTTCATTTAAGCTATCCACAGTACTCATATCAATTGCAAGACCTGTTTGATGTTCACTAGCACCAGGAGGTTGTGAGTACGTTTGAACCTTTTTCTCCGCTTGAGATTTCGTCAAACTTGGATCTGTAGCCATTTCTTGTTGAACATAGGTGTTATAAAGTTCTGTTTGATAAGCAACACTGCGGTAACCTGAAATGAGATGATAACTTGGATCAATTTCTTGAGCTGCTGCTAAAAATTCTTTGACGTTCTTAGCAATTCTTGAATCTACGGAAATACCATCAACATCTGCAATCTTTGGATTAAGCTCTTTAGACTTATTGTCTCGATTTACCAAAAGCAATTCCCAGTCTTTCGGTGATACATCAGGAAGTCCTTTCGTATCTTTACTCTGAGTTGCACTTGCAGTTTGCTTGTCACTCTTTGTGACTGATGTTCCACTGGTTTGTTGAACCGTATGATGCACACCAAATAGTGAATAGGCTCCCGCCATAACTAGCAATACTACAATCAAGACACTACTGATAACCAAAAACCAGTTGGTTTGCTTTTTCGCCTGACGGCGACTTGGATAGTTATTTTTTACCATTTTCTTTTTCTATTATCTCTCGCCCAACCTGACGATAAGTCATATCGCCAAGTGCTTCTAATGTAAATTTACCATTTTCATAAGCAACAACAGTAACCGAACCGTTGTCCAATGAAGGATGCTCGACAGAAGAATCAATTAACCAAGCAAAGGTTGCAATGGTCATACCGTGACTAACAACGATAGCATTACCACCAGACCTCTCAAGATCCTCAGCAATAGCTGTAAACCCTTCTATAATACGTTTTTTAAGAACTTCCCAAGGTTCTGCCCAACCAGCCGTATCCACATCAAGAATACCTTGTGCAAGCTCAGGATAAGTTACCTCATGCAAATCCTTACCTTGAAAAGCATCTGTTCTCGGTAGCACACCGTAGAAAAGTTCACCGTCATAGCCACCATCTAAACTACCAAAACACCACTCACGAATACGTTTGTCACGTTTATAAGGAATAGTTTCCAAACCCGTCTCACGTAAAATGATATCCATGGTTTGAATCGTTCGACCTGAATCACTAGAATATGCGGCCTTGAAAGGAATACCTGCTGCTTTCAGACCTACCCCCAATTCACGAATACCTTCTTCACCGAACGGGGTCAAAGGGCTATCAGACCAACCTTGTGCACGACCAATGGTGTTAAACATCGTTTTGCCGTGTCTCGCAATATACAACTTAACCTTACTCATAGCGCCCCTTCTTTCCGTCATTTTTGAATTCATTATAGCACAAATCCCCTCGACTATCTAGCCAGCGAGACCATCAGAAAATGCCTTACCAATTGGCAAAGCATTTATCATCCGCTTAGTTTTTAAAGCTGTGAACAGGAGCTGGGATTTGACCACCACGCGCAATGAAGTCAGCCGATGAAGCTTTGTTTACCTTCATTACTGGTGCATAACCAAGAAGACCTCCAAGTTCCAACATATCACCTTCCTTACCATAAGGAATGATACGAACAGCTGTTGTTTTCTGGTTAATGACACCGATAGCCGCTTCATCAGCAATCATAGCCGCGATTGTTGTATCTGGCGTATCAGCAGGAATAGCAATCATGTCTAGACCAACAGAACAGATAGCTGTCATGGCTTCCAATTTTTCAAGGTTGATATGACCAGATTGAACCGCCGCAATCATACCTTCATCTTCAGAAACTGGAATAAAGGCACCTGACAAACCACCAACTTGGTTACATGCCATGATACCACCTTTTTTAACTTGGTCGTTAAGAAGGGCTAGAGCTGCAGTAGTACCATGCGTACCAACAACTTCAAGACCCATCGCTTCAAGTACACGGGCTACTGAATCACCAACTGCTGGTGTTGGCGCAAGAGACAAATCTACAATACCGAACTCGACACCAAGGCGTTCGCTGGCCATTTGACCAACCAACTGACCAACACGTGTGATTTTGAAGGCGGTCTTCTTAACTGTTTCAGCTAGAACATCGAAACTTTCACCTGGAACTTTCTCAACTGCACGTTGCACAACACCAGGACCTGAAACCCCAACATTGATTACAACATCAGCCTCACCAACACCGTGGAAGGCACCTGCCATAAATGGATTATCTTCAACCGCATTGGCAAAGACAACCAATTTACCTGGGCCCATTGGATCTGCCTCAGAAGCCTCTTTGATGATACGTCCCATGTCACGTACTGCTGTCATGTTAATACCAGTCTTTGTTGAACCAATGTTGACAGATGAGCAGACAAAATCAGTCTCTGCAAGCGCACGTGGAATAGAATTAATAAGAATCTCATCACCTTTTTGGTAGCCCTTTTGAACGAGTGCAGAGAAACCACCAATAAAGTTAACGCCGATTTCCTTAGCTGCTCGGTCTAATGCCTTCGCAAAAGGTACATAGTCTGTTGCATCTGTTGCCGCACCGATGATTGAGATCGGAGTAACAGACACACGTTTATTAACAATCGGAATACCAAGTTCAGCCGCAATCTCGTCACCAACAGCTACCAAATTCTTAGCCTTAGATACAATCTTGTTATAGACTTTTTCCGCCGCCTTATCGATATCTGAATCGATACAGTCTAGGAGTGAAATTCCCATGGTGATAGTACGAACATCAAAGTTCTGCTCCTCAATCATAGCAATGGTTTCTGTAACCTGTTTAATATCCATTTTCAACTACTCCTATCTTACAAGTTGTGCATAGCATCAAAAATTGCTGAACTTTGGATGTTGATTTTAACGTTCAATGACTCACCAAAGGCTTCCAATTCAGCACGTAGGTGTGTAAAATCTTGTTTGTCTTCCGATGATACAACCGCCATCATGGTAAAGAATTCATCAAGAACTGTTTGAGAAATATCATCAATATTCAAGCCAAGTTCTGCCACCTTAGTCGCAACACCCGCAACAATACCTGATTTGTCCTTACCTACAACTGTAATAATCGCTTTCATGAGAAGCCTCCATCATTTTATTTTGTATAATTTTAGCATATTTTGATTAAAAATGCTATTTTTTATGAAATTTGCATCTTTTTTCTTGAAAAAACGAATATTTCCGAGAAATTTAACCAATATCGTTTATGAGAACATCCTCTCTTTGACTCAACTACTTGTGGATAAACTTGTTCACAACCTAAATAATATCTCTCTTATAAAACCCTGAAAAATCAAGATTCAACACTATCAACAGACTTTTCCACACCTGTGGATAAGTCTGTGGGTAACTTGTCGATAAACAAAAAATATCGCCAAATCCAGGCGATATCTTAGCTTTATTTCCATTTTAGATTAACATGAGCATTCATTTCTTTATAGGCAGTATCTATACGCTCTTTGGTTTCTTCGTCCAGTTTATTTCTGTATTTTCTACCTTTAATGAAATCCTCTAAAATATAGGTTTGATAAGTATATAAAGGATAACCCTCTGGCGAAGTTGTTCCTTTAGGCGTACGGTTAACCCAAGTCGGATGTGCTTGAGCAGTCTTAATCGTGGTTTGACCATTCTTTTTCTCAAAGGTGACATCCATTAAGACACCCCTCTCTGTCCACTCTGCGCTATCCACACCATCCATGGTCTCTATGCGCTGGTTAGAAATGAAATTCCCCATTGAGTAAATAATAAGTTTTTGCTGTCCATCCTTTTTAACCACCTCAGAAGGTTCTACCACATGAGGATGACCTCCAAAGATAATATCGGCACCCCAATCAATCATCTTATGATAGAGTTTAACCTGTTCATCTGTCGGTTCCAAACGATATTCAACACCCATCTGAGGCATGATAACCGTGATATCCGCTTCTTTTTCGGCACGCTGAATCTCGGATTTCATACGTTTTTCATCCAAATTCGATAAGTGGTCTGCAACCTCTTTATCCGTCAAGTTCGACTCTAGGCCATTGTAACCATAAGCATAGGAAAGTATTGCAACTTTGATACCATTAACACTCTTGATGAGAAGTGGCGCCTTGTCTCGCACCGGCTTTTCGTAAACACCAATAGGATCAATTCCCACTTTTTTAAAAGCATCAGCAGTTGTAAAAGCTCCCTCTAAACCAGAATCCAAGATATGATTATGGGCCAAATCCATAACATCATAACCAGCATCCTTAATAGCTGCTGTCACTGATTGAGGAGCATTAAACAGAGGATAGCCTGACAAAGGATAATCAGGATTAACCGTTCCCTCGAAATCACCCAAGACCAAATCAGCCTGCTTTAACCACGGCTTCACATAAGTAAAATTCTCCGTGAAATCATAGCTGCCATCCGCCTGCAAGGCACTCATATAGAGAGCGTCATGATAGAGCAAGTCCCCATTAGCCATGATACGTGCTGTCTGTACCTGGTTCGAGGCATTCTTTTGCTGTTCGTTCTTACTATGAACAATTAAAATCTCAAGAAAAAGCAAACCTAAGACGAGAGCAATCAACCCCATCAAAATCTTATTAGTCATCGCATTATCACGCTTTTTAGCTTGGCTCTGTTTCATAACACTCTCCTTTTTCATACTACTAGTGTACCAAAAAAACTGATCCATTAATGATAAAAAAGATTAACAAACAGTTACATCTCACCCTTATAATGATTGACAAGCATAGAAGCTGTTTCGAAACAAGATAAAAACTCTACTTCATACTGAAGTAGAGTTTTTGTTAATGATTAGCGTGTTGGTGTGTATTCCAAATCTTTACCGTGTTTAGCTACAAAATCAGACATTTCAGAATCTGGAATTTGACGTAAGTAGAGATTGGCACGAATCGTTGGATCTTCCTCACGACAAGTCGAAAGAACGAGGTATTTATCTGAAGCACTAACCTTCAAATCCTTGTTTTTAACATCAGCCGTATCATAGATAATATCTAATTGTTCCTTAAAATCCTTATCATCTTTGAATGATGTACGGTAGAAAGCTGTATCCTCAGGAACAATAACCATCGCAAAAGCTTCATAATAATACTTTCTTTGAGGGGTTTCTACAACAACATACTTGTGTTTGTCAAAAAACGACTGATCACTGTAGTAGTTAACATCATTAAACATACGATGGTCTTCTACCTGACTTCCTCTAGCGTGACCAAAAAGCCAAGTCAAACGGTCACTAAAATCTTTCTTATTGTCTGTATCCATGAAGACAGTTCCCAAATACGGAACGTTTCCTCCATCAAATGTTTTATCTAAATAGGTTGAATTGTCCGTTGTTTGAACAACTGGCTCATCCAATTTAGTTCCTGGCGCATAGACATAAGCGATAGTATCAGGGTTTGTCGCCTCAAGACCATCAAATTTATTTTTGAGGTAAGCTTTCTCCTCATCTGAAACTTTATAAGTGTTTGCTTTTTTAGTCGTTAAAACACTCTTAACACCATTAGAGGATGAGGCTGTTGGAGACATAAACTGGAAGCCAAGGAAGATAGCCAAAGCAGCAATTACTACGGCAGAAATCCCAGCAATCAGTTTTTTGCGAGATCCAGTAGATTTACGATTATGATTACTCATGAAATATGAAATCCTTTTCTTTATCTATAGAAAAATATCACCGAAGCCTAAGCCCCAGTGATATTCTTTTCAGCAATAACGGTTAATTATTTAACTGCTGCTGTGTTTGGAAGAGCTTTAGCGTCAGCTTTAGCTGCTGCTGGAGCTTTTGTTCTGCAGCTTTAACAGCTTTAGCTTCGTCTTTAGCATCTTTGTTAGCGTTAGCTTTATCAGTAACTACGAATTCATCTTTGATGATGTTTCCGTTAGCGTCACGTTTTGGTTCGATGTGTTCACCAGCATCTTCAAATTTTTGTTTAGTTGAATCTGCATCAACGTTGTTAAGACCATCTTTAGCAGCTTGAGTAAGTCCACCTTCGTTGTTTGTAAGAAGTCGCTACCAGTTGCTGCTGTAGTGTTATCAAGGTTTCCTGTGTGAACGTTACCGTCGTTAGCGAATACCGCAGCTGATGATGCGAATACTGCAAGAACTGCAGCTGATGTAAGCAATACTTTTTTCATAATTGTTTCTCCTCTAATGGATTATTATATTTTATATCAGGACCTCCTGACATTTATAGATTATAACACTATTTAGGGATATGTCAACAATTTTTTAAAAACTTTTTAAATTTTTAATATACACTACAATTCCTACGAACAAAGGAGTCGACAGGCATGTTATTACCCAAAACAATTAACAGTTTTTAATCTTAGTGTTATTTTGAACTATTTATTATGCGCTACCTTAAGTTAAAATACACACCTTTCTTCATATATAAAGATAAAACCAGTAAAATATACATTCCTTATCATAAAAAACAATGGCTAGAAGAGTCCTGTAAAATGACCAACTCTAAGTTACTGGAGGTGTAGAACAATATCAACTCTCAAATAACCTCACCTACTTATTTTCTGATGTTTTTGGATGATAAATACATAATATGCAGAACTTTAGTTTGTTCCATTAGATAAAAATTAGGATTTATGAGAGTCGTTTTGTTTAGGAATTCGTTTACATCAGTTAGAATTATGGAAAAATAAGCTGCTATCTTATTTTTGATAGAGTTTAAACTAAAATTTTTTAAGAAAATGATTTTGACAATTTTTTCGTATACACTATGAGTAAAACTCAAAATAAGGATTGTTTTACTTCTCTTATTTCAGATGAAATAGTTCTTCCACTTGTTTATTAAAGACTTGTGCTATTTTTAAAGCCATTTCCAACGAAGGGTTGTAGCGGTTATTTTCCAAGTGAACAATCGTTTCTCTCCGTATCCCTACTTGATCTGCTAAATCTTGTTGAGTCATACCATAAGCTTCCCTTACTTCTTTCAAGTTAGTCTCTATTTTACTTTCTTTCGCCATATTTCATCCCCTTTTTTCAATGATAAAGTAAGTAATGGCAAATAATAAGAGTAAAAAAGCCACCAAAATATAAAGGAATCCAGCATTCAAAACGAAAACTTTACAGACAGCTATCAAGGTTGCCATTCCCAATAATATAAAGATTGCTATTGTAAACAAAATGGAAGAGGACTTTGCAATATTTCTATAAAATCGTTCATCGGGTTCTTCATTAATTCTCTTGAATAAGAAGTAAAACATTAATAACAATTGAACACTTAATCCAATTCCTAACATTATATTCTTAATCAAAGAACCAGGAGTTAGAAGCCAAACTCCAATAGTATAGATTGAGGACGAGAGAAATACAAGCACTGTATATAATTTTGCAGTAATCCCAAACATTTTTTTCTCTTTCTTTTGATAGGTTGATTTTGAGAGGACCGATAGCATCGTACAAACCAAATACGAAGGAAGCCAAGCCGTCGTCATAATAGCACCTTTCGCTAGAATCGGTAGGTGATTCCCCAGCAATAAAACTAAACATACAACAATAAGCACGCTAGAGATATAAAGAATTATCTTTAAGTTCTTCGATATTTTCATTTTAGTCACCTCTTTTTAGTATGTTATAAATATATCACACCTTATCTGTTATAAATATATCACATTGTTATAAGAATTTCAAGATGAAGACAAAACTCTAGTAAGATTTTGAACACTTTTCAGAAATCTATACAAAAAACACCTTGCAAACTGCAAAGTGTTTTCGTTTGTATTCTGCTTTCCAGCAACGAATTAACGTTTTGAGAACTGGCTAGCTTTACGAGCTTTCTTAAGACCTGGTTTGGAAAGTATGGGTTTCAGTTGGACTAAAAACAGCGTATTATCAAGGCTTTTCAGAACGATATCTACTGATTAATTTCATAAAATATGAATCAATATTTTTTTAATAGGGGAATATACTACCTTCTTTTATACGATCACTTCCATTATCCCTTCAATCAGCTCCGTAAAACTTTTTGCCACATAGATA
>JBKWCO010000029.1:0-11595 GCA_046975465.1 Streptococcus sp.
TTCAAGTAACGGACGACATGAATTCTATCGGTCGTTCTATTAACTCAGCTCTCCAATTATCACGTATTG
Organism: Streptococcus sp.; assembly: GCA_046975465.1. Lineage (GTDB taxonomy): Bacteria > Bacillota > Bacilli > Lactobacillales > Streptococcaceae > Streptococcus. The sequence continues at coordinate 70 of JBKWCO010000029.1, forward strand.
GTGGAGGGGTTGGTATTAGCCTATCTAACCTACGTGAAGCTGGTGCTCCTATCAAAGGATATGCTGGGGCAGCCTCTGGTGTCGTACCTGTTATGAAGCTTTTCGAAGATAGCTTCTCTTACTCAAACCAACTTGGCCAACGTCAAGGTGCTGGTGTTGTTTACCTGGATGTTTTCCACCCAGATATCCTTGCCTTCCTTTCTACTAAGAAAGAGAATGCTGATGAGAAGGTGCGTGTTAAAACACTGTCACTTGGTGTTACAGTTCCAGATAAATTCTACGAGTTGGCACGTAATAATGAAGATATGTACCTCTTCAGCCCTTACTCAGTCGAAAAAGAGTATGGTAAACCATATAACTACATTGATATTACAGCTATGTATGATGAGTTGGTTGCCAATCCCAATATTACAAAAACCAAGATTAATGCACGTGAGCTAGAAACTGAAATTTCTAAACTCCAACAAGAATCAGGTTATCCATATATTGTCAATGTTGATACAGCCAATCGACACAACCCAATTGATGGTAAGATCGTCATGTCCAACCTCTGTTCTGAAATTCTCCAAGTTCAAACACCAAGTGAACTTAACGATGCACAAGAGTTTGTTAAACTCGGTACAGATATTTCATGTAACCTTGGATCTACTAATATCCTGAACATGATGACTTCACCTGACTTTGGTCGTTCGATTAAAGCTATGACACGTGCGCTTACCTTTGTTACAGATAGCTCAAGTATTGATGCTGTACCATCAATCAAAAATGGGAACCAACAAGCTCATACCTTTGGTTTAGGAGCTATGGGGCTTCACTCTTACCTTGCTAAACACCATATTGAGTATGGTAGCCCAGAATCTATTGAATTCACTAATATCTACTTCATGCTTATGAACTACTGGACTTTAGTTGAATCTAACAACATTGCCCGTGAACGTCAAGAAACCTTTGTCGGTTTTGAAAAATCAAAATATGCTGATGGTTCTTACTTTGACAAATACGTTACAGGCCAATATGTTCCTAAATCTGACCGTTAAAGAACTTTTCGATGGCCACTTCATTCCACAAGCAAAGATTGGGAAGAGCTTCGTGAGTTAGTTAAGAAAGATGGTCTCTATCATCAAAACCGTTTGGCAGTTGCACCAAATGGATCAATTCTTATATTAACGATTGTTCTGCTTCTATCCACCCAATCACACAACGTATTGAAGAACGTCAAGAAAAGAAAATTGGTAAAATCTACTATCCAGCTAACGGACTCTCAACAGACACTATTCCTTTCTACACTTCAGCTACGACATGGATATGCGTAAAGTGATTGACGTCTATGCTGCTGCTACTGAACATGTGGATCAAGGTTTGTCATTAACACTTTTCTTGCGTAGTGAACTACCAAAAGAAATTTACGAATGGAAAACAGAAAATAAACAAACAACTCGTGACCTTTCTATCCTTCGTAACTATGCCTTTAACAAGGTATCAAGTCAATTTACTACATTCGTACTTATACAGACGACGGTGAGGAGGTTGGCTCTAACCAGTGTGAAAGTTGTGTTATCTAACACTTTAAAAAATCACTGTTCTTATTCATAAAGGGTATTAAAAGGTCGGTTCGCCGACTTTTTAATAGATAAACTCAAAAAGCTATGTCATGATTTTGAATTATGATAAAATAGAAACGATATCAATAAAGAAAGAGGTTTCTAATGGAACTTACTATAAAGCCATTAACTGGAATGAAATCGAAGATGCGATTGATAAATCTACCTGGGAAAAATTGACTGAACAATTTGGTTAGATACACGTATTCCACTTTCAAATGACCTTGATGATTGGCGTAAACTTTCAGCTGAAGAAAAGATTTGGTTGGAAAAGTTTTCGGTGGTTTAACATTGCTAGATAACATGCAATCTCAAACGGGTGTTGAAGCCATTCGTGCAGACGTCCGTACACCTCATGAAGAAGCTGTATTGAACAACATTCAGTTCATGGAATCTGTTCACGCCAAATCTTACTCTTCAATCTTCTCAACTTTGAATACTAAATCTGAAATTGAAGAAATTTTCGAGTGGACAAACAGTAACGAATACCTCCAAACCAAGGCGAAAATCATTAACGATATCTATGAAAATGGAACGCCTCTTCAGAAAAAGGTTGCTTCAACATATCTTGAAACATTCCTTTTCTATTCAGGGTTCTTCACTCCACTCTATTATCTTGGTAATAACAAGCTAGCTAACGTTGCTGAAATTATCAAGCTCATTATCCGTGACGAATCTGTTCACGGAACCTATATTGGCTATAAATTCCAACTAGGGTTCAACGAATTGACTGAAGAAGAGCAAGAGAGTTTCCGTGAATGGATGTATGATCTTCTCTACCAATTGTATGAAAATGAAGAGCTCTACACTAAATCTCTTTATGACGGTGTTGGATGGACTGAGGAAGTTATGACTTTCCTTCGTTACAACGCCAACAAGGCTCTTATGAACCTGGGACAAGATCCACTCTTCCCAGATAGTGCGAACGATGTTAACCCAATCGTTATGAATGGTATTTCTACAGGAACATCAAACCACGATTTCTTCTCTCAAGTCGGTAATGGTTACCTTCTAGGTACTGTTGAAGCTATGCAAGACGATGATTATAACTACGGACTATAAGAAAAAACTAGCTGAGCTAGTTTTTTATTGTGTTCAATACTATATTCGAAAAACAAATAGAAAAAAGAGTTCACGGTGAACTCTTTTTATTTTATTTTGCTTTTACTTCAAAACCTTCTGCTACACCTTCAGCAAAGTTTTCTTCAACAATGCTAGCACAGTGATCACAGATAGTCGCGTTGTAGCTACGTTCTTTAGTAGTTGGATCGATACGACGACAACGGTCACAGACATCACCTGTAGCACGTTCTACTGTGAATGCCACACCTTCAAAGCTTACAGCAGATTGAGGTGCTTCTCCTTCAGCAATAGTCAATGCTGAAACAATCAAAAGTTGAGCAAGGTTAGTGTTCAAACCTTCAATAAGTTCTTTGACTTCATCATCAGGATAAATAGTCAAATGAGCTTCAAGCGATTTACCAATAACTTTTTCATTACGAGCTTCTTCCAAAGCTTTTTGAGCTTGGCCACGGAAATCCATGAAGGCATTCCATCTTTCAAGAAGTGCATCTTGACCCACAAAATCTTCTGCTTCTGGCAACTCTGACAATTGAACATAGTCTTCTGTTTCAAATTCAAGATATGACCAAATTTCTTCTGCAGTGTGAGGAAGGATTGGTGTCAATAGTTTTGTGATTTTAACAAGAATATCGTAGAAGACTGTTTGCATTTGACGACGTTCAAGTGATTCCGCACTCTCAATGTAAACCACGTCTTTAGCAAAATCAAGATAGAAAGCAGACAACTCTACATTAATAAAGTTAACCAAAGCTTTGTAGATAGTCAAGAACTCAAAGTTTGCATAGCGTCACGAATGGTCTTAACCAATTGGTTGAATCGAATAGTCATGTACTGATCTACAGAACGAAAGTCTTCAAAGGCTACAGCATCAGTTGTTGGATTGAAGTCAGAGGTATTGGCAATCAAGAAACGAAGTGTGTTACGAATCTTACGATAAGATTCTGATACTTGGCTAAGGATATCCATTGAGTTACGAACATCATTAGTTGTATCAACACTTGTTACCCAAAGACGAAGAATTTCAGCACCAAATTGTTTCTCAACATCACTAGGAGCAATTGTGTTACCAAGCGATTTAGACATCTTCTCACCCTTACCATCAAGCGCAAAACCTTGAGACAAGAGTTGTTTATATGGTGCAACACCATTATTGGCAACAGATGTAATAAGAGATGAATTAAACCATCCACGGTATTGGTCAGAACCTTCAAGATAAGGTCAGCTGGATAAGTCAATTCAGGTCGATTAACAACAACACCGTTCCATGATGAGCCTGAGTCAAACCATACGTCCATAATGTCAGTTTCTTTAGTAAACTCGCCGTTTGGTGAGCCAGGATGTGTAAAACCTTCTGGAAGAAGATCTTTGGCATCACGTTCCCACCAAATAACTGAACCGTGTTCTTCGAAAAGTTTAGCCACATGTTCGATAGTTTCTTCAGTCATGATTGGTGTTTTATCTTCAGCATAGAAGATTGGGAGTGGCACACCCCAAGCACGCTGACGAGAGATTACCCAGTCACCACGGTCACGAATCATGTTGTAGAGACGAACTTTACCCCACTCAGAATGGAATTTAACTTTTTCAATCTCATCCAGAATCTCTTGACGGAATTTAGAAACAGATGCAAACCATTGTGGTACTGCACGCCAGATGATTGGTTTCTTCGTACGCCAGTCAAATGGGTATGAGTGTGAGATTTCTTCTTTGGCAAGGAGTAAATCGCCGAGTTTTTCCATAACAATTGGAGCCACTTTATCGTAGAACTGACCTTCAAAATCAGGTCCAGCATTTTCCATCATGATACCACGCTCATTAACGGTTACGGCAACTTCAAGACCATTAGCAATACCTACGTTATAGTCATCTTCACCAAAACCAGGGCTGTATGGACGATACCAGTACCAGAATCCAGTGTAACGTGATCACCAAGGATAACAATTCATCAACTTCTGAATCCATGGGTGTTCGTTACAATTTGATCAATTCTTTCCTTGGTAAGTACTAAGTACTTCAACATCTTCCCAACCAAATTTTCAGAAAGACTTGGCAATAGCTCAGAAGCCACAACATATTTACGGTCATCCAGCAGGTTAACAACTACATAATCAAATCAGCCCCATTGTCAAGCCTCGAGACGCTGTAATAGTGAATGGTGTAGTTGTCCATACAACGATATAGGTATCGGTATCAATACGCCTTTACCATCCTTAACTTTATTAGCATAGTAAAGAGATGTAGAAACTAAATCATGGTATTCGATTTCTGCTTCAGCAAGCGCTGATTCTGATGACCATGACCAGTAAACTGGTTTCGCACCTTGGTAGATGTAACCTTTTTAGCCATCTCACCGAAGACACGGATTTGTGCAGCTTCATAGTCAGGTGTCAAAGTTACATATGGGTTATCCCAATCAGCTGAGACACCAAGTCGTTTGAAATCTTCACGTTGTTTGTCAACTTGTGAAAGCGCATAGTCACGACACATTTAAGGTATTCAGAGCGTTCGATTTCTTTACGTTTCACACCTTTTTTGCCAAAACCTGTTCGATTGGAAGCCATGAGTATCCCATCCAGGAATATAGGGGCATAGAAACCAGACATTGATTTAGAACGAACGATGATATCCTTGAAATTTTATTCATGGCATGTCCAACGTGAATATTACCATTGGCATACGGAGGGCCATCATGAAGGTGAAGTGCGGTTTTCCTTGGTTCAATTCTTGACGACGTTGATACATATTAGCATCTTCCCACTCTTTTTGCCAGAGAGGTTCTTTATTAGGAAGTCCAGCACGCATAGGAAAAGCTGTCTTACCAGATTTAGGGTTTCTTTAAGTTTCATTCTATCTCCTCTTCAATATAATTTACTAAAATAAAAAGAGCCTTCATCAAAAGGACGAAAGCTCGTGGTACCACCTTTGTTTAGAGCAAAAGAATTTGCTCCCTCATATGTCCGTAAGGAGGACCATCCTTCTAACTTACTTATTTCAGTTAGAATGCTTGAAAATGATAACTATCCAAATAGGGAATGTGGGACTCACACCATCTCCCACTCGCTGTTAATATACTTGGTAAGTTGTATTTTTCTTATTCGCTAATATTCAATTTAAACGTTTGTGTTTCGTTTAGATTAATTTCACCTGTTGTCTCAGGTTGCAAATCAAAATCTTCATCTACTGGTGCTGAAGTTGGGAAATCTGCCACTTCACTCTCGAAAGTGTCTGGAATACCAAAATCAACTGGGGTCGAAACAGTTTCATTCGTTTCTTCAAATTCTTGATTGAGAAATCTTCGACTTTCTTGTTACTTTCAGCAACACGACGTTGAAGTTCAGCCATTTCATCAGGAGTAAATTGACGCGTTGCATCAAATGAAGCTGCATCATTTGAATCTGGTACATGTTCGTCCAAAACTTTTTCAACAACTTCTTTAAAGGCAGCATCTGAGTTTTGAAGATAAATAGCTGTTGGTTGCAACAATTCACCCCACTCTGGAGCACTTGCTAAGCTAAGTTGACCTTCAACTGCAGCCAAAGACGTTGATGGAAACACGACTTTGACGTTTAAGCTCTTCTGTCTCAATAGCGACACGTTTCCTTCATCTGTAGCATCACGAAGAATTTCAGATGCTTTAGATTTAGCTTCTTCAACCAAATGCGTTGCATTGAAGTTAGCTTTATTAATCAAGTTAGCTGATTCGTCAGCTGCTGAAGCTTTAACTTTTTCAGCTGTTTCTTGAGCCAAGATAACTGATTGGCTTAGTGATTCTTTCATTTCATCAAATAGCCAATTTTCTTCAGCTCACACAGAAGCAAGCTCACGATTATCACGACTAATCATAATCATCAACGATAATATCAAGAAATTCATTACTTCTTGTTCATTGTATCACAAATTTAGTTGTAAACTGTTTATCTTTAATATCAAGCTGTGATTGCCATACAGGCCTCCTTTATTTTACCATTTCTTCAAGCTCTTTTACACGAGCAGCAAGTTCACGATTGTCACGAACTAAATCTTCATAATCGTCTACAATAATATCAAGAAATTCATCAACTTCTTGCTCATTATATCCACGAAATTTAGTTGTAAACTGTTTATCTTTAATATCAAGTGCTGTAATAGCCATTACAGGCCTCCTTTATTTTTCATTACCATATTTAATGGTTTAAATTAAATAACTACTTTTTTCTCCGTCTTAACAGACTTTCAATAACGATTTTAGCTTTCCCGGACTTTGAAAATCCGTCTTGTTGAGCTAGTCGAAATCGACCATAACCTCTAATCGAAATCATATCACCAATAATAACTGCCTGATCAGCCTTCTCAACTTGTCTATAATTTAATTTTACTTTTCCTGAAGCAATAAGTTTTAAGGCGTTAGAACGAGATAAGTTTAATACCGTCGACAACACATTATCAAGACGCATACTGGAAAGTAAGACAAAAGTTTTTGAGTACTTTTCTTGATTTGAAATCCAATCGTCTTTACTTACTTCTTTTAGAGTAACCGAAACATTACCAATCTTAGTAATAGTCATTATCGCATAACTTGCTAAATGAGAAGCAATGTAAAATTGAACGCGTCCTTCTTCATCAAGAATAATATCTCCAAATACTTGACGATCAAGACCAAGCTGATTAAGCAGCGCTCCCAAAACTTTTGGGTGTGTCAATTTATTGAACTGTCTCGCATATAAGATTTCTAATCGTTTAATTTCAAAGTCATCTTCTTCAAGCTCGTAATATTCGGGAGCAAGTATCACTCTTCCATACTCTTCAGATTCAAGAGTTGAACTCACAAAAAATTTTAAATTGTAATAATGAGCCAACTCTTCAACAATCTGAATTTCACGAGGATTCAAGAAATCAGTTAAGTAAGGACTGTACCTCTCATCAACTAAATGACAAAATCCCCTAACCTTCTCTAGAAAAGGCCGTTCATCTAACGAGTAATGCTGTTCAATTTTTTTAATATCTGACATCAGAGTAGAATAAATCTAAAAATTCTAAGTGAAAAGTTTAGTAGAAGTACAATTACGATTATTGAAAAATCAATACCAGCAAAAGCTAAATTCAGGCGACGAAATGGTGCGAGAATCGGTTGAACAATTTGTCTAATGATTCTTCCAAGGCTAGTATCATAAGCTCCTGGAAACCAGGATAACAAAGCATAGACTACAAGAAGAATCTCTATCACGTTAACAACACGTGCCCAAATAACATAAAGTAATACTGACATCACTTAACGTCTCTTCATGTCGAAGTCGAAATTAGCTTCTTGGTTGCCGTGAGCCAAACCAATCTCTTCAATGTCAACTACGACATTAATTGGCGTAAGCAAATACATTGAAGAGCCAACTTTTTGCAAGTTGCCCGTAAGTACTTTACTTGCACCATCAATGAAATCAAGACAACGACGAGCTTGTGCCTCTAACATATACTGAAAATCAATCAAAACACATTCATTTTCGATCAAAAGTTCTACAATTTCCTGAGCATCTTCATATTTCTTAGGATATTTAATTGCAATTGTTGTTTTGTTGTACTCATTTGATGTGGTCCCTGATTTGCTTGTGAACGACTCAAAGGTAAACTACGAAGAACTTGTGTTTCCTGCAAGTCTGCGTTAACATGTTGACGACGAGGAGGAACTGTTGCCTGTGAACGCTCAGGTTGACGTTGCTGACGAGGTTGTGTCTGCACTGGTCTCTGCACTTTTACAGGACGTTTTTTCTCTTCTTCTTTGCAGCATCTTCATAATCGGTTACTTCGTCGGTATCAAAATATGAAACAATTTTATCAATTGTGTCTTTTAATGCCATAAGGTTAATCTCCGTTCTCTTTAAAAATGCACTGCCGATTCTGACAAGGTTGATCCATTTTGAATTGCCTCATCAAAATCTCGACTCATCCCCATGCTTAATTGATCACAAGGAACATTCTTTATTTTTCTCTTGAATTGATTTTCTAAGTTCATTTGTCTGTGAGAAAATCACATCAAGTTCTTGATCATCTGCATCAATTGGTGCCATTGTCATTAGTCCAACAATACAAATGTTATCAAGATTTTTAATTTGGTCTAGAACTGTATCAAGTTCTTCAGGCGAAAAACCATGTTTTGACTCCTCACCTGAAACGTTAACTTGTAGGAAGCAATTAATGGTGTGGTCGGCACGCTTTTGAATTTCCTCTGCCAATTTAACAGAATCCAAAGCATGAAAATAATCAACTAAATTAATAACATCCTTTACTTTTCGACGTTGTAGGCTACCAATAAGGTGCCATGTCAAATCATATTTTTTTAACGCCTGATACTTATCTAAAAATTTATCAACACGGTTTTCAGCAATGTGTTTAATTCCCGTTTCAACCAATTCTTCAGCGATTTCACTTGAAACATACTTAGTTACGGCAATTATATTGACTTCTTCGCTAGAGCGATTAGCTTTTTCACATGCTCTCTTCACCGCCTGATAAACATATTTTTATTCTCTTCTACAGTCATTATTAACGATTTTTAAAGAATGGTGGTGTCTCCAATTCATCATCATCTTCGACATCACTTGAGAATGTAGACATAGTCAATTGACTATCTAGTTGACCAGTTTCAGGACGAGAAATATTATCACGTCTCAAATCCCAATTACCAAAAGCTGACTGCTCTTGTTGAGGAGCTGCCGCTGCAGGACGAACTCCTGGTTGTGGCATTGAAGGTGTTTCATTATAGTCAAAATTTGGTTGACGTTCAAATGAAGGTTGAGAAACTGGACGTTGCTCTTCTTGAATCGCTTGCTGAACAGGTGCTGCTGGTTGTGACGGTACTGATGTCACTTTGCGAGGTTGAGCTTTCACTCCCGCTACTTTATCAGCACGATCTTGACGAACTCCTGTGGCAACAACAGTTACACGAATCTCATCTTTCAATGTATCATCAATCGATGTACCAAGCCAAATGTTAACACCGTTACCAGCTGCTTGACCAACAATTTCAGAAGCTTCTTCTGCTTCTGTAAGCGTCATATCAAGACCACCAGTTACGTTAACGATAACATCTTCTGCACCATCAATAGTAGTTTCAAGAAGTGGTGAATAGATTGCTTTGCGTGCAGCTTCAACAATACGTTCTTCACCAGACCCAATACCGATACCCATAAGTGCATTACCTTTATTGGCCATAACTGTTTTCACATCGGCAAAGTCGAGGTTAATCAAACCTGGGTTAGTGATAAGGTCAGTAATACCTTGAACCCCTTGACGAAGAACATTATCTGCTTCACTAAGAGCTTCAAGAAGAGGTGTTTTCTTATCAACGATTTCAAGAAGGTTGTTGTTAGAGATAATAAGAAGGGTATCAACTTGCTCACGCAACTCTTGAATCCCTTCGACAGCAAAGGCACCACGTTTGTTACCTTCAAATCCAAATGGACGTGTCACAACTGCAACTGTCAATGCACCCAAACTTTTCGCAATACGTGCAATAACTGGTGCTGCCCCTGTACCAGAGCCACCACCCATACCAGCAGTGATAAAGACCATATCAGCTCCTGTAAGTGCTTCTGTAAGTGTTTCTTCACTTTCTTCAGCTGCCTTACGACCAACTTCAGGTTGACCTCCGGCACCAAGGCCACGAGTCAATTTAGGACCCAATTGGATTACTGTTTCTGCTTTAGAAGAGCTGAGTGCTTGAATATCAGTATTAGCTGCAATAAATTCAACACCAGCAAGACCTTCTTCAATCATTCGGTTGATGGCATTTCCTCCACCTCCACCGACACCGATAACTTTAATTACCGCACCTTGAACTGATGCGCTATCAAATGAAAAACTCATTTTATTTCCTCGCTTTTACTAGATTCAATTAATCAAACATACTGCCGAAAATTCCACGAACACGATCACCAAGTTTTTGTTTTTGTTCATGATTTTCTTCTTCAACTGGCAGAGGTACCTCAATAGTGTTCTCAACAGGAATAGGATTAGGTTGTGGAGCCACTCGTGGCGCTGGTGATGGTGCTGGAGTTCTGTCAAAACTCAATGCGGAGCCTCATTGTCGATTGGTTTACGACGAAGATACTCTTCACCAGACACAGCCTGTTGCGCGATGATGTCAACTTCTGTAAGAAGACCAACATACTCAACAAGACTAATCACATTTGCAAACATTGGATTACGGATACCAACTTGGTTTGGCACGTAAAGTTTAACATTTGTTTCAAAAATCTCTTGAGCAACTTCAACCACACCTGGCATGATAGCTGTTCCACCTACAAGGACAATGCCACCAGGTAAATCAAGTAGACGTCCTCGAGTCAAGTCTTGTTTAACTCTATCAAGGATATGCTTCACACGAGCTGAGATAATCTCAGCAAGGTATTTTTCTGTAATTTCAACAGGTGAATTCTCACCTACAACCTCTACTTGGACAGTTTCTGTTTCGCTTGCTTCTTCAATATCTGCATTACCAAAATTGAACTTAAGCGCTTCAGCAATCTGCATTGAAGTCTTCAAAACTTTTGAAATATCCTTAGTGATGTACTCGCCACCTTCAGAATAAATATTGGTAAATTGAAGTTCTTGAGCACGCATGCTTGCAACAGTTGTTTGACCGCCACCCATATCAATAACAGTAGCACCAAACTCACGTTCACCTTCATTTAGAACAGCACGTGTCATTGCAAGAGGAGAGATGACGATATTCTCAACCTGAATACCTGCACGCTCAACTGTCTTACGAATATTGTGAAGAATTGTTGTTGGTCCTGTGTAAATGAGGCCTCTCATCTCAAGACGAATCCCCATCATTCCACGAGGATCACGAATTCCTTGGAAGCCATCA
>JBKWCO010000030.1:0-11443 GCA_046975465.1 Streptococcus sp.
GATAACTGGAAAAATCAAAAATAAAATAAGTTTCCAGTTACGTAGAATACTGGTGATATCACTTTCTTCACCCTCCCGAAACAGCAAGGGAGCAATAATGAAAGCTAGGAAAAGTTCTGTTTCAAGCTCGAAAGCGCGTCCCTTTAAAAGTAAACCAATACCAACCCCAAAAATAATTTGAATCAAAGGTAGGGGAAGACGTGGAAAGACACGATTGATAACGTTCGATAAAATCAAGCTAAAAAGAAGAACAAGCAAAGCTAATGATAAATGCATAGCTCCTCCTACCCTTCCTTATGACAACAGTTTGAGAATAGTTCTTTTTGCTTACTAATTTTTTTATCAATGGCAGTGACATCTTCCTTAGCCAAAAGTTTATGGCAACGTTCGACCTCAAGACTAGCTAACTTTTTCTTAATTTTAGCCGTTTTACGATTATCAACCTTTTTTAAAGTATCCTCGGCACTTTGCTTATCGATATATTTGGCCTGCATATCTGCAAGTTTTTCTTTAATATCTGTAATCATTGTAATTTCTCCAACATCACCAAAAATGGTGGGGTATTAATTTGATTAAGGGGTTGGTAAAGCATGGCTGTAAAATCACGCTGGTCCAAACCGATAACGTACTCAAGCACAGCATCCTTCTCCATATCGCCGCCATCATGACCATAGTAAATCATAATAGCTAAACGACCACCCACCTCTAAGCGGTCAAGGATTTTCTCAATGGCCTCAAGAGTCGTATGGGGCTTAGTGATGACACTTTTGTCTGCAGATGGCAGGTAGCCCAGATTGAAAATAGCTGCTCGAATAGGTTCCGTGACATAATGGTCCAGATTTTCGTGACCATCTAAAATGAGTTCCGCATTTTCAATTCCCAGGTCTGACAAGCGTTGACTGGTCTTTTCAAGCGCCTGCTCCTGCACGTCAAAGGCATAAACCTTCTTGGCAAGACCAGCTAAAAGGCAGTATCATTGCCATTTCCCATAGTCGCATCAACAGCGATAACTCCATCATCCAGCACTTGAGCTAGAAAGTCATGGGACATCTGAATCGGACGTTTCATCATGCTTCTTTCTCCTTTTCCTTAGCTACTTTACACCTTGCCATGAGCCACGACGTTCCATCTCCTTGTCAATGGCATTAAGAACTTCCCACTTGTTGAGACTCCACATAGGACCAATCAGCATGTCTCGGGGCGCATCACCAGTGATTCGGTGAATGACGATATCCTTAGGAATGATTTCCAACTGGTCACAGATGATTGACACATACTCTTCCTGACTCAGCAATTTTAGACGCCCCTCGTGGTAGTCTCTTTGCATACGGGTATTGGTCATCAGGTGGAGGAGGTGGAGTTTGATTCCCTGAATGTCATTGTCCGTCACACAACGTCGAACATTTTCCACCATCATCTCGTGAGTTTCCCCTGGCAATCCATTAATCAGGTGCGATACAATTTCAGCCTTTGGTGCACGCTCATGCAGGCGCTTCACGGTCTCCACGTAGAGTTCATAGCTGTGTGCTCGGTTAATGAGTTCTGACGTTTCTTCATAAGTCGTCTGCAAACCAAGTTCAACAGTCACATGCATACGTTCTGTGAGTTCTGCCAGATAATCAATCACATCATCTGGCAAGCAGTCTGGGCGAGTACCGATATTGATGCCAACAACACCAGGCTCATTGATAGCCTGTTCGTAGCGTTCCTTGATAACCTCAAGCGGCGCGTGGGTATTGGTAAAGTTTTGAAAATAAACCAGATATTTCTGAACTTCTGGCCACTTGCGGTGCATGAAGTCAATCTCATGGTAAAACTGTTCACGAATCGGTGCCTCAGGAGCTACAATGGCATCCCCAGATCCCGAAACCGTACAAAAGGTACAGCCACCGTGAGCCACTGTGCCATCACGGTTGGGGCAATCAAAGCCCGCATCTATTGGTAGTTTGAAAATCTTTTCGCCAAAAATCTCACGATAGTAATCATTAACTGTTCTATAACGTTTTTTCATAAGGACTATTATAACACTTTGACCTTAAAAAGAGAGTAAGACTAGGACAAAAATCATGGATTTCTGCCTGTCCTACTCTCTCTTCTTACTTAGTCTTTTTCAAATAATCAATGGCTTCTTGAGCTGTTTTAACAGGGACGATTTTCATCTTGGTTCCCAGTTTCTTGGCAGCTTCCTTGGCCTCTTGATAGTTGGTTTTGGCATCCGGATCAGCCTTTTTCATTTCCTTGGTTACTGGATTATTTGGCACGAAGAAAATGTCTGCACCACTATCAGCCGCTGATTTCACCTTGAGGTAGGCACCACCGATATCACCGACAGCCCCGTCCTTTTCAATAGTGCCTGTTCCAGCAATTTTACGGCCAGCCTTGAGGTTTTGACCCGAAACTTGGTCGTAAATAGCCAAGGTAAACATAAGACCCGCACTTGGTCCACCGACACCATCAAGTTTAAACTTCACATTCTCAGAACTCTTGACCTCAGTATGATCCGTCAAACCAATACCGATACCATTTTTACCATTAGCAATCTTAATGATCTTACCAGTGGCAGTCTTTTCTTTGTCCTCTGTCGTATAAGTGACCTTGACTTTTGAACCCAACTTAAGTCCTTGGACGTATTTAATCAAGTCAGTAGAATTATCAAAGGTCTTGCCATTGACAGCCGTCACCGTATCCGCAATATTAAGGACACCCTTGAAACTAGAATCATCAGCCACCTGAAGCACATAGACACCCATATACTCCAAGCTAGCCTCCTTACCGGCCAGAGTCAAGCCCTGATAAATCGCTTGGTTTTGGGAAGTCTCCATGTAGAATTGATTGATACGCATGAAATCTTCATCAGAGTAATTCCCAGTTGCCTCTTCAGCTGTTTGAAGCTTTGCAAAATCATTAAGCTGAGCATAGAGCATCAAGGCTAAAGTCGCCTTGGTTTGGGCCACTGCCACAAAATTGTAGGATCCTTTTGAATCATCGGCTTTCTTATCCACAGTCAAGACTTCCTTAGTATCAAAAGCACCACCCGGAAGCTCAACATAATAATTATTTAGCGGGAAAAAGAGGGCAAATAGGAGGAAAAGTACCGTAAAAATACTTAACAACCACCACTTAATCCGCCAAATTTTCCCTAATAGTGATTTAGATTCGTTCTTGTTTGCCACGCTTAGCCTCCACTTCCTTAACAACTGCTTGAGGAACATAGGAACTAATATCCCCCTCAAAATAAATCAACTCACGCACACGACTGGAAGAGACTGGTGTTACCTCATGACTAGCAATCAAATAAACCGTTTCAATTTCAGGGGCCAACCCCTTATTGAAATAATCCATATTAGCCTCATAGTCAAAATCTGTCGCATTACGAAGGCCTCGGACCAAATAAGTCACCCCAAGATCTCTGGCGACATCTACAGCCAGACTATCGTGAGCCGTTATAACCTTGACATTGGGAAGATCTGCTACAACCTCTTCCAAGATACGCTTGCGAGTCGCAACATCCCAGAAGCCCTGCTTATTTTTATTATAAAAGAGACCGATATAAAGCTCATCAAAGAGCTTGCTGGCTCTGGCAATAATATCCATATGCCCATTAGTAATCGGATCAAAAGACCCCGTAAACATAGCAATCTTTGTCATAGCATTCCTTTCTACAACTTCCCTATCAAAGGCTAACGCACGTAAACGGTCACCTTACTGATACCATAGGTTTTCTGCTTCCAAATCCCAAAGTTTGAAATTTCTTCAGGCAAGTCCACAGTCTTATCCGTCTCGCAAACCAACATAACCTCCTCAGCTAAGAGCCCTTGCTCCTCTAACTGAGTAATATTGGCCACAATCTGCTCTTTGGCATAAGGCGGATCTAAAAGTACCAAGTCAAACTGACCTGTCAATTGCGTCAATGCACGCGCCGCATCCATCTTCAAAAGCTGAAACTGTTTCTCACTCTTGGTCATCTTAATATTTTGCTGAATAATAGCTTGTGCCCGACGGTCTTTTTCCACGAGGACAGCAGACGACATGCCACGACTAATAGCCTCAATGGCCAGACTACCACTCCCAGAAAAAGATCCAAAACACGCCCTCCATCAAAGAAAGGACCAATCATATTGAAAATGGCACCCTTGACCTTGTCCGTTGTTGGACGAGTCGTTTTGCCTTCTAACGTTTTAAGCGGACGCCCGCCAAAATCACCTGCTACAACACGCAAGTTGGTCACCTCATTTTTACTGATTTTTAGTAAGACTTTTCTATTATACCAAAAACCACACATAGATGTTGCTCCAAAGGATGCTAGACAAACTAAAGACAAGCTCACAAACACAAAAACTCGAGAACCTCCCGAGTTTTCATTTATTTTACTTATCACCAAGTGCAGTCACGTAGTTGTAGGCTTCGATACCAGCTGTGGCACCATCCCCTACGGCTGTTGTGATTTGGCGAAGGTCTTTCTGACGGACATCCCCAATGGCAAAGATACCAGGAATACTTGTCGCCATCTTATCATCTGTAATTACCCAACCATCTTGGTCAGTGACGTCGAGACCTGTCAAGTAATCTGAAACAGGATCAAGTCCCACATAAACGAAGACACCGCCAAATTCGTGGTTAGTCACCTCACCAGTTTTGACATTCTTGATATCAACACTGCGAACCTTGATGTCATCACCCTTGATTTCTTCAACGACTGAGTCCCAGATAAACTTAACCTTTTCATTGGCGAAGGCACGGTCTTGAAGGACCTTTTGAGCACGCAATTCATCACGACGATGAACAATGGTCACGCTATTGGCAAAGCGTGTCAAATAAATTCCTTCTTCAACGGCAGAGTCTCCACCACCAACGACCAAGAGGTCTTGATTACGGAAGAAGGCACCATCACAGACCGCACAGTAAGATACCCCACGGCTGTTGTACTCTTCTTCGCCAGCAACACCAATGTGGCGATGTTTGGCACCAGTCGCAATGATCACTGTCTTGGTTTGGTACTCCTCATCACCAGTTTTGACAACTTTATAGTCACCCTTGTCTTCGATACCAGACACAATACCATAAAGATTTTCAACGCCCAATTTTTCCAAAGGTTCGAACATCTTCATAGACAATTCTGGACCAGAGATATTTTCAAAGCCAGGGTAATTTTCAATATCAGACGTGTTATTCATCTGTCCACCAGGAGCACCTTGCTCCAAAGTTGCCACTTTAAGGTTGGCACGTGCTGCATAGAGTGCTGCAGTCATCCCCGCAGGACCAGCTCCAATAACAATTGTATCGTACATGAGTAACTCCTTATATGATTTTCTTGTAGAGATATCTTACACCTAATGTGCCAACAAAGCTAGAATTATGCATTCAGCACGATAAGAATCGCCATAAAAGCAAATGCCAAAACTGGGATCGAAACCATCGACATCATAATAGCATCATAGAGGGCACCCTGACGCTCCTTAATGGTTTTGTCTAAATGACGTAGGGCACGCCATCCAAGCCAAAAGACACCAATCACCAAACAAACAAAGAAAGCAATCACAAGGCCTAAGAGATAAAATTTAAAAATATTTAATAACATAAATCATCCTAAAGTGAGAAATAGAAAAGGCTGAGACAACATTCTCCAACCTCTGAATCCGATTAGTAATAACTGCCGAAGGCAGTATCTGATTGGACTTTCGGGCCGTCTTCAAAAATTCCAAAAGCTCCTAATCATCCTTACAGAATCCGACTATGGACTAAAAATGGAGTCCTGCCGCATCACCTTTTCTATTGTAACAAAATCCCATCTTAAAGATATTGTTTTGAATAAGAAGCGAAAAATTCTTTCGTTCTTCTTCTTTTGATGGTTGAAAAGTTCTTCAGGTGTTCCTTGTTCAAGAATATGCCCTTTTTCAAGGAAGAGCACCTTGTCAGCCACTTGATAAACAAAGTTCATGTCGTGACTAACCAAAATCATAGTCTGACCTGACTTAGCCGCATCAGCGATTGATTTTTCAACCTCACCAACCAACTCAGGGTCAAGGGCAGATGTCGGTTCGTCAAGCAAGAGCACATCAGGCTTCATGGCAAGAGCACGGGCCAAGGCCACACGTTGCTTTTGACCACCTGACAAGTGACGTGGGTAGTGATTTTCACGATTAGACAGCCCAACCTTAGCGAGCTCTTCTTTCGCAATCTTGGTAGCTTCTTCGTCAGAAAGCTTCTTAACAATCTTAAGCCCTTCCTTAACATTATCAAGCGCTGTCCGACGCTCAAAAAGGTTAAACTGTTGGAAAACCATGGCCAACTTACGGCGAAGGGTAAGGATTTGTTCTTTAGTGATAGTCTTAAAGTCGACTTTAAAATCATCAATGGTAATGGTACCAGAATCAGGTTGTTCCAAATAGTTTAAGCTACGAAGAATTGTTGATTTCCCTGCACCAGAGGCACCAACAAGAGCTACAACTTCACCCTTTTCAATGTCAATATCAATACCATCGAGAACCTTTTGACCTGAAAATTCCTTGGTCAAATTTTTGATACTAATCATTAGCGGTCACCTCCAATTCCAGAAATGTCAGTCACTTCAGGAGCATTAATAGCCATGTGATTTTCAACTGAACGACCAATATACTCAATCAAGATTGAGATTACCCAGTATACAAGGGCAACTGAGATATAACGTTCAAAGTAACGGTAGTCAGCACCACCCAAGATTTGAGCCTGAGCATACATTTCGACGATACCAGCACTAAAGGCAAGTGATGTTCCCTTAGTCAAACCAATCAAACTGTTAATCAAACTTGGTGTCGCTATAACTGCCGCATTTGGAATGATGACACGACGGTAAACTTGTGCTGATGTCATCCCAAGAGAACGGGCAGCTTCGATTTCTCCGGCATCAACAGCCTGAATCGCTGCACGAATGGTTTCACTCATGTAAGCCGCTTCGTTAAAGGCAAAGGCTGTAATGGCGAAAATAGCTGGTGGAATCTCATTAATATTCCAATCCAAACCAAATTCACCATTCAAATAACGAAGGAAGAGTGGAATACCATAGTAAGTCAACATGAGTTGTACAAGGATTGGTGTCCCACGCAAGAAGCTCACAAAAACTGCTTGAATTGGATAAAGGATACGTACTCGATTGATCTTAACGACCGCAAAGACAAGGGCCAAAATCAAACCGAAGAAAGCACCTGCAATGGTCAATCCCAAAGTCAAAGGCAAGCGTTCCACAATCTTAGGAACAGCATCAAAGACTGCCTTCCATGAGAAGAGCTTACCAGCTGGCATCCAAGATGAAATCCATTTGAAGACAACCGTAACCAGTTGCAAAACATAGCCCCAAAGGATTTCCACTAGCCATGATAAGGGAATGGCTAAAGCAACAGCTACTGCCAAACCAACCAAGCCAAGGATAACTTGGAGATACCAAGGTGACCGATTAAATGCTTCTATACTCTTTTTCACAATGTCGCCCTTTCTTTCTAAAAAAGTCGGTTAGCCTAGTGCTAACCGTTCAAATATCTTATCATAAATTTTATAATATTCATTTTAGCACGACTCAGAAAGTCTGTGAAATAGTCTTTTCTTATCAAAGTGATAAGGAAATCATATCACTGATAATTCAGCTTTATTAACGTCAAAAAGCTGAGACAGCAGTCTCAACTTTTAACAGTCTTATTTCAAATCACTGACGTAATCGTCACCTAAATATTCCTTGCTGAGTTTGGCAAGGGTTCCATCCTTCTTAAGCTCTTTGATACGCTTATTAACAAAAGTCTTGAGTTCCTTACCTTGCTTATCATTTGAGAATAGAAGATATTCAAGACCATCAGTCTTCATACCGATATCGTCTTTAATCTTGTTTACAGCTAGCTTATAGCCTTGATCTTTAACAATGTACTCAGACGAAATGGCATCGTAAAGGATAAAGTCAATCTTTCCTTCTTGAATGTGTTGAATACGTGTTGAAAGACCAGTTGAGCTAGAAGCATAGTTGATAGTAATTGGTGTCTTGTCCGCATTGGCATGGTTCCAATTTTCAAGCAACTGAGCATAGTTAGAGCCAGGAAGCACCTCTGTTGTCTTACCAGACAAATCATCTAGGCTAGTATACTTGGTACCCTCAGCACTAGTGATGGCATAGTTAGAACGTGAAATCGGATCTGAGAAACCATATTTCTGCGCACGTTCTTCATTGTAGTTGAAGTCGTTAGCCGCAATCTGATAACGTCCAGAATCCACCCCTGTCAAGATGGAATCAAAAGGTGTCGTCACAAACTTGACCTCATACTTGTCCGAATCCT
Source organism: Streptococcus sp. (assembly GCA_046975465.1). Lineage (GTDB taxonomy): Bacteria > Bacillota > Bacilli > Lactobacillales > Streptococcaceae > Streptococcus. The sequence goes on from JBKWCO010000030.1 coordinate 8,295, forward strand.
TGAAAATAGCCTTGACCAAATCAATATCATAACCCTTGAAGTCATCACCCTTTTTGAAAGTGAAAGGCGCCGTATCAGAGTCTGTCGCAACAGTAATCGTCTGCTTTTTCACTAGATCACTTTACCGTCACTCTTGTTTCCACAAGCTAGCCAAAGTCAAAACTGACAAGCCAAGAATTCCTAAACCTGCAAGCCATTTTTTCATATCTATAATCCTCGATACTTTCATTAATAGTTAGTGATAACAGTTTACCATCTTCATCCAAACTCGTCTAATAATAAAATCCTAAGAAGTGATAGATAAAGGTTATAGGGGAATTGATACAACGAACAATAAGAAAAGAGCTGCCACTGGTGTGACAACTCTTCTCGTCCAAAAAAGCTTTCCGTACATGTTTAACATCAAATGCAATAAAACTCTACTTATCCTTACTTGATGACTTACTGCTTGAATCGCTACTGTCTTCAGGTTGATAATCTGATAAATTCTTATGGATGCGTTCAGCGTAAACAGCTCTGCTTCCTGATTCATCATGGTCAACCAAGGCTTCGGCAAGCTCTTTATAATCTTCTACAGAAATCGTCCAGTTACCCCCATCATCTTTGGTTAGCTTGAAGGTCTTTTCTAGATTATCAGCACCTGTCAAAGGTGTATAGGCCATTTCTTTATCAATATCCTTAAATTGTGTCAAATCTCCGTTAAAGTTTTCACCATAAAGGAATTTCGTTGTGAGATCTTTGGCTTTACCTTTTTCCACATCGTTGTTATCAGCTTGATTCCATTGTTTCAACTTGTCAATGTCGTTGTCATAGAGACTCATAAGGAGAGTACGAACAGCAGCTGCAGCACCATAGGCACTAACAGAACGTGAAGTAAAGGTAACTGTCGCTTCATTTCCTTTAACTTTGACATCTTTCAGCTTATAGTCCTGAATCTTACCAATCATATTACGACGGACCTTGAGAAACTTAGAAAGCACTTGGGTTGGTGTCTTGGCATCGTAGCCTTCAATGTATTTAAACGTATAGTCAGCTTCAGGAATATAGCCTTCCTTTTCAATAGTATCTGCGACCTGCTTCTCGAAGACATTCGATTCAGTCCAACTTTCGTAATTTTCACCGTATAGTTTTGAAAAACCGTTACTAGATTTTCCAAGCATAGTATCAATTAAAACTGTCGCATCAGCCTTGGCACGTTCTGTCGGAGTTGGTGTCGCTTTTTTCTTCTCAGCTGGTTTATTGGAAGCACAAGCTACGAGAACCAAGCAAGCTGCCAGAATCAGTCCTAGATAGGTAAGAACTTTTTTCATTAAGATTATTCCCTCATTTCTTTTAGTTACTATTTAAGATAGCATAGGTCTGATGATTCTTCAAGATAACTTTTCATGAAGTAAAACTCTACCTATTATATTGTTTTCAAATCATGTCTCCAAATCATCTAGGTCCAATTGCCTGCCTTCTTGATCTTCCAGACCCGTCAGCGTCACACCGAGTAGGCGAACACCACTGCTATTTTCCTCCAGTTGGTCAAAAATGGTATGGGCAATCCTTTCGATGGTGTCGAAATCCTGAGTCGATTTGTCCAAGGTCATACGCTTGGTTAAGGTCGAAAAATCCGAATAACGGACCTTGATGACAATAATTCGACCGACTTTTTTATTTTTCTGAGCACTTTCAGCTACCCGCCTAGCATTCTTAGTCAACTCAGCCTTGATGTCATCTTCATTATAAAGAAGTTTGCCGTAGGTTCGCTCACTTCCAATAGATTTACGGACACGATTGGGCCTAACAGGACTATTGGAAATCCCTCTAGCCTTTCGAAAGAGATCAAATCCAAAACGTCCAAAACGATCAATCAACGTCATCTCAGGAATCTTCAGAAGATCGGCACCGGTGTATATTTCCATGTCATGAAGACGTTCAACTGACTTTTTACCTACCCCATGAAACTTTTCAATAGGTAGCTTTCCCAAAAATTCCTGAGCCTCCTCTGGAAGCACCACCGTCAAACCAGCAGGCTTTTGAAAATCAGAAGCTAGTTTGGCGATAAATTTATTGTAGGAAACGCCTGCTGAACAAGTCAGGTGAAGTTCCTGCCAGATATCATACTGGATAAGTTTGGCTACCTTAACCGCCGATTTGATACCAAGCTTATTTATCGTCACATCAAGATAGGCTTCGTCGATAGACATAGGCTCTACCAAGTCGGTATAGCGTTTAAAAATCTCACGAATTTGCATCCCTACCTCTCGGTAATGGCTATAATTGCCCGAGATAAAAACTGCTTTAGGACAGCGTTCATAGGCTTCCTTAGAAGACATGGCTGAATGGACACCATATTTTCTAGCCTCGTAATTACAGGTTGATACCACACCACGTCCCCCAGTTTTTCTAGGATCGTGACCGATAATAACCGGTTTGTCCTTAAGACTGGGGTCATCCCTCATCTCGACCTGAGCAAAAAAGGCGTCCATGTCAATATGGATGATTTTCCGACTGGTATCATTTATTAGAGGAAACTCTAACATGGCTCCCTGCCTCCTTTCTCAGATTTATCTCATTGTAAAGCTTTTCACATAAAACTTTGGGACTACAAAGCATTCTCCCCTTATGATACCAAAATCTACCAAAAAACAGAAATTTATAATACAGATTTGTCGTTTTCAAAACTGTATTATAAAAGAATGTCTCTAAAATCACAGTTTTAAAGTTGTGTAAGCGGTTACTGTGTGATAGAATACTTTTAGAGAATGTAACAGATGATTTGTTACTAGAATTATAGGAGATCCAAACTATGGCAACGGTTAAAACTAACACAGATGTTTTTGAAAAAGCGTGGGAAGGCTTTAAAGGAACTGACTGGAAAGAAAAAGCTAGCGTTTCACGTTTCGTTCAAGCAAACTACACACCTTATGATGGAGACGAAAGCTTCCTTGCAGGACCAACTGAACGCTCTCTAAAAATTAAAAAAATTGTAGATGAAACTAAAGCTGGCTATGAAGCTGAAGGACGCTTCCCAATGGATACTCGTCCAACTTCAATCGCTGACATTGACGCAGGATACATTTCAAAAGAAGATGAACTTATCTATGGTATCCAAAATGATGAACTCTTAAAATTGAACTTCATGCCTAAAGGTGGTATCCGTA
>JBKWCO010000031.1:0-11240 GCA_046975465.1 Streptococcus sp.
CACTAAAATATACTTCAATTAAGGAAAATATTGTCAATGAAACAGCATCTTTTGTCCTACTTGAAATGGTGCTGTTTTGATTCAAAAATAACTTCAATACCTAAAACAAAACAAGGGCTTTATGATCTTCATGCCTATGCTCACTTAAAAGTACTTCACCAAATTGTACTCCACTATTTTCACTGACACGTACCTGGCAATCGACACAATACAATTCTCTAGCCAATCGCTGTTGTCGCCCACCTACATGGACCACTTCTTCCATTCCAGGCAACATATAAGGTAGCATGGTATCAACCAGCTCATCAAAATGTGATTCATCGTTACTTAAAAAGAAACGTGCAGGATGGTCACTATTATCAAAATCTCCAATGGCCACAAGACTATCATCTTCTGTCAAGAGATAGTAATACGCAGCTGTGCGGTCTTCTGTGTATCGAAAGAATAAATGTGATTCATGACAAAATGGGCATGTTCTATACTTATGACCAATAAATGATTTTAACCAACGTACAAGCAAATCCGATAAAGAAGCTTTGATTCCCTTAAACCAGAACAAGACATTAGGTAGAATAAAACCAACAATTATAGGGATAATAGTTAGATTATTGTCCACCACCAAAAGATAAAACTGGAACATGGCTGTTAGTCGTAGAAACCAGACAATCGTATTAAGAAAAATCTGATTCGTGCCACTCAGAAAAGTACTAACTACTGTAGACTCTTTATTCTTCCCAAAAGTAAGAGTAACACACTTGATGGTAAACATAACTACAAACATAATGACATAGGCTAACATTCACTTACCTCATTTTCAGCATCAGTAAATTCAGAAGCTACATCTCCCAAAAGAGAGATTAACTTAAAAGCACCCAAGGTATTATCTTGACTTAAATTGGTAAGCATACGGTCCAGAGTCTTTAAACAACGTTTCTTCTCTGAGATTTTCTTCTATCCAATAAAGCACTATCTTCTAAATCTTCTGTGTTACTAGAGGAACGTAGTTCATTTAGATCATATACATCACCAACGTCTAGGACTGATAGCTTACGAAGAACCCTAGAAACGACTAGTGAAGAATAAGTCTGCGCGTGCTCTAGAAGTTCTGCAGACTCTTTCAACTTTTGAATAATGGTGTCTCTTTTGGCAAGTTCTTCCTCATCTAAAAGCAAAGCATCCAAAGGAAAAAGTTGTTCCACGATTGTCTTTTGACCAGGGACAAAAGCGTTACTTTGTCTCAAACCAGTGCTAGGAACAAAATGCTTTCCGTTAACAACTATAAGTCTCTTTCCTAACCACTTGTCGACAATGCCACGCTCACTAGAAACTATGACACCATCCATTCGTGTTATTTGGACAGCTACCTCGTCACCTACTTTTAGGCTAGCAATCCATTCTGAAATATCTTTTTTTGATAAATACATTATTTTGTTTCCTCCTTTGCGACTGACACAATATCATGGATAGCATCCTCATCAAGACGAGGTGCTTCATGTTTCCCTCCAGCCATTCGTTCAATTCGTTTGGACCATCCACCAGAAGTCTTATCCTTATGATAGATAACTGCTGTTGCTGCTTTCTCTACTCCCATAGCTTTAGCTAAATCCTTGCCACTTTCGTCAAGAACATTAACATAGATAATCTTGTTTCGTTCTTTTTCAGTTAAGCTCTTATTGAGTACTGGAATTGATTTTTGACAGTAAGGGCAATCAGGTCGAAAGAACACATATATCTCTGAAGCTGAATTTTTCTTATAAGGATAAATGACATTATCTTCTTTAAAATAATCAAGCTGGTTTGATGTAATCTTTGTTGCGTGGAAACTTTGTTGCGTGAGTTCCTGATCAAAAACCATCGTAACCATACGATTACTATAACTGTATTCATTTTTAAAATTAGAAGTAAAACCAATCAGAATTACAGGTAACATAAATAACCCAAGAACAACTTTAGTCGATGTAAACTGGTGGGCATGGTCCACACCTTGATATACGATATAAAAGGTCGTAAGAACCCAAGGTAAGATAATTCCAAAAAGCAAACCAAACCAATCAAATGGAAATGCATAGACAACCCTATGGTTCACTACAACTACCATCAAAATAGATAACGTCACAAGGATCGCATAGCTAATATACCAACCCTTGTAAAGAGGATGATCCTTTAACTTGGGAATGCATCACAAAGGGTTTTCCAAGCAGATTCAATTTTTATTTTCATTAATTACCGTTACCTTTCAATCTTTTTTATCTTTAAAACAACACCAGATACTTACAACAAATTCAAACTATCATGTGACTTTCTTACATCTTTTTAAATAGTTGAGAAAATGATTATATGTTGCAGTTGCTGCGCGTGACTTATTCTTTTTTCGCTGATAAGAACTCATCAACTCTCTTGACAACCTCATTATGTGGAACAAATAACGTATAGAGTGTTGGTATGATTAATACGGTTTGTAAAATCACTTCCAGCACATTATTCAGGGTTAGCGAATGCCATGATAGGAAAAAAGTAACTACCGTAAACAAGTACAAAATAAAATATGTAACAAGAACTAGCCAAGCAATCGTTAAGAAAATAAAGTAGTTGATTTTACCGATAACTTCATCACTTACTATAGCCAATCCTTTCAAAAGTCGTGGTCTTTTTACTACGATTACAACTACAAGCGAAACAACTAACCATACAAGTCTTCTTCCTAAGTATTCCAAATAATCCATTCACAAACTCCTTTACTCTATCTATAAACAACAAAGAAATAATCATCAAAAGGGAGTTTGATTTTTTCTGGTAGAACTTCTTTTGGGAATACAATGATCATATGTTCATACTCTATTGAGAATTCTTCATAGAGACTAGTTAAGTGTGTAATCAAGTCACTTTTGATATATGCCATAGGTATCATAGGGTACTCTTTCAATTCCCATGAGTCAGTTTCAACAACAGCTGATAACTGGAATTTATCATCATATAAAGGTTCTGATATCTCCTTAACGAGATAATCTATTTTCTGCAGTTCAGAAAAATCATAAGCCTCGCAATCACACCAATCTTTATGATTTGAAAACATCTTTTCTTGAATGATTTCGACAATAACGTCAGAAGCATTTGTTGTTGTTTGACTGAACAAAGAAATACTTTTACGCTTTAACATGTCATGTCCAGTTACATCTTCAACCTCGACCTCATATACATATTCCAAAAAGTTCATTAAACGTTTAGATACTTGCGTATTATCTTTACGGCTATTCTCGAAAACGAAAAATAAACTAGAATTTTCAAATGCTGGTTCTTCTGCATAACCAAATATTTTAGAAAGTAGAATTGTTTGACGTTCTGTTGCTCGGTCATACTCAATAAAAAAAGGGTTATCGTTCACAAATACAACAGCATCAGGAACCATTAAAAGATTAACCCGACTAATAGGAAATACAACTTGTATGTTTAGGTCATAAACAGACTTGTCTTGGTTTTTAAAAAAAAGCTTGTTTAAGATTTTAGCAACTAAACGTCTGGTCTCTAGATCATGAATATTTACGGTTTGAGGTTTCCCTCCTAGAAGATTATTACTGACAATGCTATATACTGACCTATCATATTCTGTCGTTGTTGTTAGCAACCGTATTTTATCAATCCCCTTAACCATAGTAAGCAACCAGGTACAAAAAACTTTGTTCAGATAATATATTTTTCTCTTACCGCTTCTAGCATCCGAACATGCTGAAATAGGATGATTCACCTTTCCAACAAGACGATAAAACCATGAATTAGGAGTTTTGGATTTACGAGTTACTGCAGTATAAATGAGGTCTATGATTTCCTTATCAAAATAACCAAACCTTAGTAAATGATAAAAGATGATAAGTTCTTCTTCTGAAAACGACAGTGAGATATTTTGATTTTTTGAAACAAAGTAAGTAGCTATTTTATTTCTCTGAGTGTAATGAATTTTATTTTTTATTTGAAATAAGTGAGGTAAAATCTCTATTTTTTATATCTTGCATTTTGTAGTCCTAAAATAGTCAATCAATAGGGTATATAGTCTGGTCTTTTTCGAAGAGTACAGATATTATTTTTAAGTCATGCTTAGCCTTTGATATAGACCTGCTCAAGCATTCCTTTGTACCCGTAAAATGCTGATTGATACTTTCATCTCCTCTCATTCATAACGTCGTAGTTTATTTTTATAACGATAATCCCTAAAAACATGGTTTATTCTAGCTATATAGTAGTCACTATTTACTCATTTATGATTTACGAGTTTCTAATATTAGTCATCAACCCTATAAATACAGTAAACTCTTAGACTTTTTTTCTGTATACTTTCATTAATAAAATCTGGGTATGACATAACACTCGTAACAACCGGTTTTATGGAGTTTTAAGCACTTAATAACTACTATTAGGATTCATTTATAATGGGTCGCTATAGTGTTCAGTATACCCTAGAATAGATTATTTTCAAGGGAGTGACATGGGTTGACTTTTAATATTCTTGCTCTATACTATTAGATATAATTAATAATTAAGGGGCAAATTATGGCAGGAAAAAACAAAAAAACTGAATCAGATTTTATTAAGGAACTTGAAGCTTTAGAACAACAAAAGAGAGAAGCTACAGAGCAACTTAAAGCCTATCTAAAATCACAAACAGATAAACTAGGCCAAATCTATTTCGAATTGAAAAAACTAGAAAATCCAGATTTATCTATTGATGATTTAGTTGTTGAAACACAAAATAAGGTCAAAGAGGTAAAAGAGGAAATTAAGAGAAAAAGAGCAGAAGAAAAAGCAAGAAAGGATTCTGAGAAGACCAATAAAGAAACATATAATAACTCTCAAAATTAGAACAAAAGCAACGGAAATTTCCGTTGCTTTTTATGTTATCTAAAACCCCTCTTCCTCATCAATATCCATTTGTTCTACATTACTTTCTAAAGTTCTAGTTGCTTTCTCACGAGCTACACGAGACAGCTCTTGAGGTAATTCAAACTCTTGATTCGGGGCTTGAATATTTTGAGTATCGACTGTTTCGGGTGTAGATGATGGAGCTAGGATCACTCTTTGAGTTATTTCTTTATCCTTCAACTCACCAATATCATTTTTGCTATTTACAGTTTGTCTTTCTTCAACAACTGGTGGGATCTCTGAGTTATCGACCTCTTCTTTTTGCTCAATATCCTCTGTTACCTCTTCTCTAATTGAAGTACCTTCTCTATGTTCTGTTATACTATCGTTGACTAAGATTGTTCTTTTAACTGATGGGGAATCATCTTTTTTACCAACTGTATCATTTACATTACTATCAACATTTGGCACCTTAACATCCATGATTGCTTGCCATTCTTCGTCAGTAAAATCACTTTCATAGAGGTGGCTTTCAGACTCTTTTTGAGCATAATATTCTATCACTTCTGCTCTCCACATTTTATAGGCTTTTGCAATTTCCGGTTCTTCCTCTCCAAGACCATAAACCCTATTGAAAGGTGTATGTGAGACGAAAGAGTCCTTCGAAATATCCATTTCAAAATGCGGAGATGTTGTCAAATAAATCATATTTGAGACTTCATCATCACTGACGATTACACCACCAACTTGGAATTTCTCTAGGTTATTTGCATCTCTAGCAGTGAAGTTATCTTCTTCTACTACTTCCTCTGAAGTCGCACTTGAGTTCCCTTGATTTCCTGCTAAGAGATCATCGTTTGCTGCACGTTTGGTTTCTTTAAGAGCATAATGTTTTCCTCCTGAACGTAGATTAATGAACTCTACAACCTTTGTTGAGGTTTGTTGGAAGGTAAAGGCATTACGATAAGACATCTTGATTGCATCAGCCCCAGATTCGCCAATAGAATCCCTAATTTGTTCGTCATGTTGGTAAGCATGCATAACTGGAACATGGAACTTACGAGACTCATCTAGGAAGTTACTATCATTACCTGGCATCAAATAACCATTCTTTTCATCTTCATAAAAAGCAAAGAATGGAGACTTATCTGGGAGACGTCTTTGAGCAGCATTTTGCATAACTAATGTTACCATCTGTGCTACCATTCGAGACTTTTCTTTACCAAGAACACCTTTAGCAGAATTGACCAAAATCATCCCACCCGTTTTTAAAACAATATCTAAATCTTTGGTACTTTGTGAGAAAAATACACGACGGATTTCTGGTGAAGATGATAGGTCATTAATAACTGCTTTTAGACCAGATACGTTAGCATCAAAGGTATAATAATATTCCTCTGTGTACGAATTTAATTGATGAGCATTGATGAAATAATCATAAGAGCTTTGGAGGTTTTCAAGTTTATTTCTTTCATCATTAAAGGCGTTAATAGCTTCATGAACATTCTCTGGTCTAAGAATAGTATCGAAGAGTTGTTCGTGTTCACGATTGTACTCTGATTCCTCTAACCACTTTTCTTTTTCCTGCTTTAAGAATGCTTCATGCTTTTTCAACGTTTCTTCAAAAAGCCTTTTCTTTCGATTCAGTAATTGTTCAAAAACGGCAATATAGGCTTCAATCGAATCGCTAGAACGTAACATATTTGAGAATTCAGTTAGTGTTGGAGACTTACCTTTTATCATATAGTTTATTGGGGCATCTGGTATCAACGCCACCTCTTTAATGACCGTAATGATATTATCAGTAAGTTGTCCTTCTTGGTTAAGAAAGAAAGAAGAACCAGTCCCACTTGGATCACTAAATCGTTTAAATAAGTCTCGAACAGCCCCTTTTACCTGAGTAGTATCTCCATCCAAAATATTAATTGCACCAGTTCCTGGGTTAGTAGGATCTAGAGTCCAAATCATTTCATCAGGGAAGCCCATTTTATGAGCGTACTTAACAATTGTGCCATACATCGAACCTGATGGTTCAGTCATATAAATACCATTTGTAAGCTCTGTAGCATAACCATTGTTATACCACTGTTCCAACAATTCACGTCTTTTTTCCTTCCGTTCAAACTCTGTGTTAAAGAATTCTTCTTCCAGTTCTTCATCTACTTTCGTCAAATACTTACAATAGGATAATAGATAGTATTTCATATTTTCCATATCCTGTAGCATTGCTGGAATCAGAATCGTTGCCGATTTACCAGTACCAATCAAACCAAAGATAATAGTATGATAAGTCCTCTCATTAGCATGTAAAATCACTTGCTCTCCAGTTTTAGAGTTAAGCCCCATAACCAAATTCGCTTGACCTTTTTCATCTTGATTATGAACAATATTACTTAATACACTGTCTTGGAAGTAACGTCCTCCTAGCCATTGCTCAACCAATTTCTCGTAGGTTTTTTCAGCAATCCCAGTCGCATAGCTATTGTAAAAAATAAGACCAATTGCTCCAATCGGAGTCAACAATAATAAACTGTTAAACCAGTCAGCTCCTATTAAGGGTTTTAGGGTATGATAACTTAATACAATACCTGTCTGACTTCCATTTGGTATCGACCAGGGCATATATTTGAGATAATTATCTGCTACATCATACATGCGATTGATGAGGGATAAGATAAAGTTATTGATTGTTAGTACATATAATCCAGAAGATATAAGTACTGCTGCTAGTGCTGCTCTTATAGCATACTTACCAATAATCTTCTTTCGTTCTGCTCGTTTTAAGGTATCATATTTTTCAAATAACACGAAAATTTGACGACTTGTAACATTACTGTGCCATACACCAATGTATAAAACTAAAGCCATATTAATGAACAAAAATACAAATAAAGATATAAATACCCAATTAGGTAAACGCCATCTAAAGATAAACATAATAATATTGAAAGCAAATAATCCAAAAGATATATGATATACCCAATCAATATATTTTCGCCAACAAAACAGTAAGATATCTATAGTTCGCTTACCATTTGTATAATAACGATTAAAAAATAATTTCAAAATCTTCCGCATAAAGCACCTCTCTAGTAAGCAAACATTCTTTTCAAGAATTCCATAAATACAACAATAGCAATCGGACTTATTATTCCAAGTCTAATGAATAGATTTCGTCGAGGTAAGCTTGTTGTTTTCTTTCCTTCTGTAATCAACCATTGATAGTGATATATGTATCCCTGTATGAAACCATATGCAGGTAATATTCCAACTGCTAGAATTTCTAATAGGGTAAAGACCTCTACGAAACTAATCATAGAGAAGTCACCACTATGTGTGCCTCCCTTTGATATCATTGCGAGTCCATAGATGATGAAAATAGGGATAAATGTAACGATATATAAGAATAAAATTGATTTTAAGGCAAAATTTACTCCCATGATTTGTTTCTCTGGATTATTGATAGATTTAGCATAACTCCACCTACCGATACCGATGAAGACCAAGGTAATAGGTAAGACATACCTAATAAAGACTATCAGATAATAGACAATAGCATTGATATTGTGATGATTCATGATCCCTCCTTGTTAAATTTTTCTGTTCCGAACGTAAACAAAAAGTTCCCATTTCAGAGGGAACTATATGCGACTCAACTAGTAAAAATGTTGATAAGATTTTACTGTTCACACGATTTGGATAGAAACTATTGAAACGTGATTTGATACGAAACAGACATTTTTTCTCTTCCGTATTCTGTGAATTACTGCTCACTTCTTCAGTTTTTAGCCACTCGACGCCCCCTGCTATTTGCGTCTACCCAGCGATAATGAGCATCTAGTATGACAACTGAAATTTCATCTCCTTGCTTAAAAGGAACTCGATTTAAAGAACCTGAGTCCTTCATTTTAATTTTGATACCTGGAAAGTCAACCAACTCTACTGTATGTAGACTCTGTGGATCAAAACTGATAAATCGCACTTTAAACAATCGTCCTATGACTTTCTTATTATCAATCATCTCAATCAAAGCATCTTGAGGTGCTTCTTCGAGAACTTTCATATCTCCCTCGATACGAATATAGTCATGGATAATGTGACGTTCTCTTTGATTTGGACTTGGTTTTTGGGTATTGGCCCCAGTAATTTTAAATTCCACCCTATCAAAGACTGATACTACTTCGTCTAGGTTAACAAATGAAGAATCACACTCATAACTTACCCTATGTTTTGGAATAAATACCGTTTGTAATTTTTTGGTCATTACCATGATACCTGCATTGCTACCATTGTTAATAACGGCTGATACAATACCTTCATGAGTACGCTCTAAGATATTTTTTCTATCTCGATTACGTGAAGAGTTATCTTTACTCTTTTCAATTTGCTGAAGAAGTTGATAATTAGTTAACCACTCAGCTAACTCAATACTACCTTCAACAACATAGTTTGATGGGTTATTGATTGTGAGTTTATAATTGTCGATAGTTTGGATATGGATTTCAGTTAATTTACAAGGAAAAATCCGTCCAACCATTTTAAAGAAGTCTTTTGGCTGGCGGAAGCCTGATTCAGTTTGTTTAATATAAACTGCTGTTCCAGCAAGTTCTCCATTTTGGATACGCCCTACTAACATATCGCAGAATGCGACACCTTCACCGATAGGGCGACCATTTCTATTTCTAGGAATAAATGGCTGTGTTTCAAGCACATTTTCTACCACAACTGATACAACCTTATTAGTTGCTTGTTCTAACAAATACTCATCTTCAGTATTTCCAAGATCAATATATGGGAGTGTATAGTTTCGAATGATATCTGAAACTTCTTCTGGAACACATTCAATTTCTGGTTGTTCAAACCATTGTTCTTGTTCATCTTTCCTATCTGCAACAACCAATGTTTTAAATTTTTGCTCCCCTAAACTAGCATAATGGACGTTTTCATAACCGTCCTCTCTTATAAGTTTAAGTGCTTTCATATGTTTCTCCTTTAATGTCTTTTTTGACATTAAAAGCATAACAAAAAAGGTCACTACCTGTAAGATAGTGACCCCCCTTGACTTTTGTTAATTCATAGCGATAAGAAGCCCAACACCCAAGACTACAATTGGTGTAATTAAGGCGAAAATTGAAAAGATTTTCTTGGCGATACCGATGGTAACATATAAGAAACTCGCTAATGTAAGTAATAGAACCAAGATCATAAACATAATTCTCACCCTTTCTTCTGGCTCTGTTTTAATTATTATTATATAGATTTTTGATATCAATGCAAGGCTAGAGAGTAACAAATCAAGAGATATCTTTAAAAATCCATTATATCAACAGAAAATAAAAGAGGTTATAACCCCTTTTTGTTTTGTTCAAACGCTTACGCTGATTATTATTGTAGCATAAAATATTCTACAGTCAATGTTAGTAATTACTTGTGGCTGTACCATCTAAGTAGTTAATATTAGCATTCTTTGAAACGTTCTGAAGTGTGACCGAACTCACATTTCCATCACTTGTTGCTAATCCTGCTTCTGATAGTTCAACTCCATATTGTGTCCCATTTTCATCAAAGGATGTCCAGTAAAGCGTTACAGTCCTAGGTACTAACTCATTGTCAGTATAGTTTGCAACAACACAATAATCTAAGTACATATTTTGGTTTTTCTTCAACCATTTGGCTAGTGCATTTTCGTAGTATAGCATACCGTTTGGATTATTAGTATCCGTTTTACTATCAGACATCGTTCCTGCATTCAAATAGCGTGTCATAGGTACTAGATTTTTGATTTCAGAATTCAATCCAGAAAACTGATAACCAATAAGATGGCCACGATTCATCAGATATGCTTTTTTAACTTTTCCAGACTCATCTTCGTACTTGAAACGATAGTTATGCCAACCGACTGGATCAACATTAATTTTACTTTCCCTATCATCTTGTGGTTTATCCGAATACTTTAGTCTGATGTGCCCATATGTTGCTCTACCAAGACTATCCAAATCTCCATTGACCATTAGCTTATGGTTTTCAAAAGGCAATGGACTATAGTTAAAAGCATCAGACTTTCCACCACTTGTTTTAGAAGAACTGTTTCCTGTTTCCGAAGATTCTGACTTGGGAATAAATTTCCCAAATAATTTTCCGACATCACTTGAATTGGCATGCTCTCCTTTACTAATAACATTAAAGCCACTAGATAAAATACCAGGTACATTAATTCCTTGGGACATACCATATCCAGCTATACAAAACATAACAACAATAGCTATCGGTATCCAAATCAGACTGGCAAAACAACCTCTTTTTTCATTGTTTTTTCTAAGCATAAGACCTCCTTAATTCTCTATAAATTCATTATAGACTTAGGAGTCACTATTCGTAACCCAGTGACA
>JBKWCO010000032.1:0-11094 GCA_046975465.1 Streptococcus sp.
CAACTACCGACATGCCTCGTGTTTACGGTATTGAGGAAGCTAGTCACCGTTCGGACTTCAAGTTGGAAGAAATTGTCGAGTTTCTATATGCTTCATCAGGTGGGGACAAGCGTGTCTTTGGTCAGGCTGTTCTGGATTTGCATGCTGCTCTTGATAAGGCAGCCCTCAAAGTTAGTTCTAAAGAGCACTCAGAGTCAACGATGGTTGGTCAGGTGGATGCTTTGACTGACTTGCTTTACTTGACCTATGGCTCATTTGTCCTTATGGGTGTGGATCCTAAGCCTTTCTTGATACGGTTCATGAGGCTAATATGGGTAAAATTTTCCCAGATGGTAAGGCTCATTTTGATCCAGTGACCCACAAGATTCTGAAACCAGATGACTGGGAGGAACGCTTTGCACCAGAACCACATATTAAACTGGAGTTGGATCGTCAGATTCAAAAAATCTCTCCAAAGAAACAAAAAATGATTGAGTCTTGAGAGGTCTACAGATATTTTTGCCTGTTCTAATAAGGTTACATAAAGAATTTTATATCGTATTTAATAAAGGTTTGGACAACTTGTACCAAACCTTTTTCCTAATGAAAATGGCATTTAATAATGTTGCTATTTGTGATAAAATAGAACCATTCTGTATTTCTAAGGAGATTATTATGACTAAAGCAGATTGGTAGATTTTTTTGAAGCCATCAATGGTCGTTCAGCGACTGAAGAAGAAATTGCGGCAGCACTTGCAGCTGGAGAATTCCAAGACGATGCCCCAGCTCAGGGAGCTCCAGCGCAACCAGCATTTGCCAATGTACAAGAAGCTCCAGCTCAACCAGGCTTTGCAGCTGCTCAAGAGACTCCAGCTCAAGCAGCGCAACCACAACCAGCATTTGCTGGCACTCAGGAAGCTCAGTTCATGAGCTCCAGCTCAACCAGGTTTTGCAAGTGCTCAAGCAACCCCAGGACAAGCTGTACCGAATCAAGCATTTCAACCTCAAGCAGGTTTTGCGAATGCGCAAGCTGGTCAACAAGCAGCCTTGCTAACGGTCAACCTCTTCAACCAGGGCAAAATGTTCAATTCATTAATGGTCAAGCAGTAGTTGTTCCAGCCCAACCATCAGCATTTGGAACAACTTTCAAAAACTATTGGACATGGTTGCTTAATGCATGGCGTCGTCCAGCAGACATGACAGATTATGGTAAACACAATGGTTGGCTTAACTATATCTTCTTGTCACTCTTCACTGGACTTGCCTTCTTTGCAATCTTGAGCGCTGTGGCACGTAAATTTGTTAGCCCAGTTGTATCAACAACAAACGCATTGTCTAGTATGTTTGGTTCTTACGGAACAGATAGTTACTCATCTTCATTTTCAAGTCATACATCTAGCATTGGTTTTGGAGCTTTCTTTGCAAGTATCCTAGCTGCCTTCCTCTTTATCTTTGCCTTTATCTTGGCAGGATTTGTAACACGTAAGGCCATCTTCCGTGATCCTGAGACTACTTTCTTGAATAGCTTTGACCGTTTTGGTCGCTTGACATCATTGGCCTTGCCAATCTTGCTCGTAACAATCTTGTTCGGAGCTATTGGACTTGTTGGCTTCCCGCTTTTCTTGTTCTATGTTGTTTACTTCTTATTTGCACTTGCAAACCTCTTTACAATTGTTCCTGTAACAACAGCGTGGAAGGCTGATAAATTCTATCAAATGATTTTGGCAGCACTTTTGAATGGTGTGATTTTGTCAATCTTGTTTGCAATCGTATTTACTATTATGTCATCATTTATGGTGGGGCTTCTATTCTAATCTAAGTAAACCTCTAGCATTTTTTGAAAAAGTAAGTTTATAGGAGTCTTTATGGCAACAAAAGAAAAGTGGATTGATTTATTTGAAAAGGCAGTTGGTCGTCCGCCCCATGCTTTGGAGATTGAAGAAGGCCAGAAAGCAGACTTTGACTTAAAGGCTATTAAAGGCATTGCGGCGATGGGCTTGGACCAAGAAGCCACTCCTTCTGAACCAACAGAAGAAGTTGATGAGTATGACGTTGCCGAGGAAGTGTTTGAAGATGTACCGCTTGGTGATGAAGAGGAAACGACTCCTTTAGAAACTGAGGAGCTTACACCAGTATCTCAAGCTGAAGAAAATTCAGAGGCCGCTTCTAAAGAAGCACAAGCTATCTGGATGAAGGCTTTTAAAACCTATGTTGGGCGTCAGCCTCTTCCTGAGGAATTTCTTATAGGTAGGTCTTCAGGTTATGATGTGTCAACCATCCATAAATTCATCTCAGATGGCAAGGCAGCCAAACCAGCTAAGCCAGCCATGGCTAAGAGTAAAAATCTTGATGATTGCTGGTATTGTTGTTGCAGTCTTGGCCCTTACTGGCTACAGCTTTGGATCTTATTATTACTCACGAGGTCAAGTAGCAGAGCGTTATGAAACAGCTGCTAAGAAGAGCTTCAAGGATAGTTGGAATACCAGGTGTGGTCTGACACTAAAAGAAATTAAAACATCTGAAGTTAAGTATACAGACACAAAAACACAACAACCTATAGCAAGAGCCAACTCATGTCTGGTGAACGTATGCAAAAGGTTGGACGCCAATTCCTTATCTTTCCAAAGTGGAGAGTCGTGGTTGATCCTGGAACGGTTGATTTGACTGTTAATACAGCTGATTTGAATGTGACTATTAACGGGGTTTCTTACGCGACCACAGATGGCAATAACTACACGGCTAAATTGAATCATCTCTATCCAGGAACCTACAATTTTGTGGCTTCTGGTAAGGTCAATGATCAAGATATCACTGTCTCATCTGAGGAAAATGTGACCTCTAAAACAGAAGTCAATCTCTCTGTAGAGTATCTCAGCTTTACTGTTAAGTCTAATCTTAAGGATGGAGACCTCTACGTTGGTGGTACCAAGATTGGAACCCTCAACTCAGGGAAACTAGATGTTAACAAGGTAGCAGTAGCTGGATCATCAGCCGTTTATGTCAAGAAGAATTTCGAAGATGGTAGCTCTATCAAGACAGAGACATTGTCTATTAAGAAAATTTCTGAAGGCCAAACGGTGACTCTAGATGCTGATGGTGTTCTTGATCGTGATACGGCAGATCGTCTCTTGACCGCTGCTTACGGTAAATTTGGCAGCTACGCTTCTAATCACAACACGACACCAGATGGTGTATCCGACATTTTCCTTAATGGTACTGATGATACCATGTACAAGGATGTAACGGCTGATATTGATAGAAATACTACGGGTGCTAAAAACCGTGCTGCTGATAGTATTTCTTTCTCAGACGTTGACGTCACAGAAGTCGTTCAGACTGGTGAGAAGACCTTCAAGGTGACCTTCACAGCAGTTTATGATTTCTATTATGGTTATGATTCGAAATTCAAGTCATCAGGAGATATCAAGGATAAAATCTCTTGGTCATGTAATGTGGAATATGTTGGTGACGATAGTGACTCTAGCAGTAGTGGTTCTAACTACAGCGACTACCGTATCAATGGTAAGGCTGGTGAATCACAAAAAGTGAGTCGTGAAGATACCGTGAAATAGCAACTTCTTTTGCGGTTGACTAGTCAACCGTGAACTAGAAAATGATTAAGGCGTTCGAACCTCAATCTAACAAGTGGAGAACTTGGCTATTGCCAAGTTCTTTTTGCTGCCTTAACTAACCTCTTAGGGGTAAAACTGAGCCACTTACCTAAAAAGCCTTGTTTTGTTGAAAGCAGCTGTTATAATGAAACCATCAAAAGGACAGGAAGGAGTATTATGAAAGTTAGCATCGAACTGGACCCATCCATGGATGAGCCTGAAATCTTGATTCGAGCTCCTCAATTAACAGAAGAAATAGCGCGGCTCCAGGAGTCCATTTTAAAGCAAAAGTTGACCCCTTTAGCTTTTTACAAGGATCGTAGTGAGTACTTTCTAGATTTGGAAACGATTCTCTTTTTTGAAACAGATGGGGAGAAGATTTATGGGCATACCAGGGACGAGGCCTATGAGGTCAAGCAGAAGCTCTATGAGCTAGAAGAACTGCTTCCGATTGCCTTTTGTCGGATTTCCAAATCAACCATTGTCAACGTAAAGCAGATTTATTCTCTAGAGAAGTCTTTTTCAGGGACCAGCACGGTTAATTTCTATCAGACCCATAAGCAGGTTCATGTATCAAGACGCTACTATCCGGTCTTAAAAGAACGATTAAACGAAATGAGGTAACATGATGAGAAAAAAATTAATTGGGGTTTTCTTAATCCTTTTAGCAGCTTTGGTAGTTTTACAGGGCTATTTTGTAAAATGGGAAATTAGCATTTGGATGCTGGCTTGGGTGGTCTTGTTGGCCGTTCTTTCCCTTTCTAGTTTTTTGAAACGCCATTTTGGTTGGGGCTTCATCTATGGTGTTTTGGCCCTCTTTTCACTCAATGGACAGTTTCATTTTCTTCCAGTATCCAACTCTGTCGTTATCCTTTCTTCTATCCTTGCAGTTATTGGCTTGAATATTCTCTTCAAACCTTCAGGTAAAGCGAAAAACCGTTTTGGTTCTTATGCCGCTGGCTCAGACGCTCAAAATGGTGGTAATGATATTGATGTGACTTTTTCAACGGTGACCAAATATCTCAATGACCAACACTTTACTCATGGAAGTGCGGATGTAAGCCTGGGAGAAGCATCGGTCTATTTTGATAACTGCCGTATTGAAGGGCCGTCTGCCCAGTTTGATGTGGACGTTTCTCTTGGAAGTCTTAGTCTCTATGTGCCCAGTGATTGGCGAGTACATGTGAATGTGGATAACTCTCTTTCAGCTGTACAGCATGAGGAAAATCCTAGTAACCTGACTAGCAAGGACTTCTACATCAAAGGTGATGTTTCCTTGGGTAATTTAGAAATTATTTATGTTGGTGAGAGTTCGATTAATTAAGTTAGTGGAGGGAACCTCTGATTAATATAATACCTATTGTTTTATCTCATCTCCTGTGATAAGATAGGCTCAATCTATTTTCAGGAGGGTCAAGACATGGTTTCTACTATTGGTATTGTGAGCTTATCTAGTGGGATTATCGGTGAAGACTTTGTCAAGCACGAAGTGGACTTGGGTATTCAACGTCTCAAGGACCTTGGACTCAATCCTATCTTTTTACCTCATTCGCTAAAAGGCTTAGATTTTATCAAAGAACATCCTGAAGCTCGTGCAGAGGATTTGATTCATGCCTTTTCTGATGATAGCATCGACATGATTCTATGTGCCATTGGTGGAGACGATACCTATCGCTTGCTACCCTACCTCTTTGAAAATGACCAACTACAAAAGGTTATCAAACCAAAGATTTTTCTCGGTTTCTCGGATACAACCATGAACCACCTCATGTTGCATAAGCTAGGGGTCAAGACTTTTTACGGCCAATCATTTTTAGCAGACATTTGTGAGTTAGACAAAGAAATGTTGCCATATAGCCTCCACTACTTCAAGGAATTGATTGAGACGGGAAGAATCTCGGAAATTCGCCCTAGTGACGTTTGGTATGAGGAAAGAACTGACTTCAGTCCCAAAGCCTTGGGAACTCCTCGTGTCAGCCATGCAAATACAGGTTTTGACTTGTTACAAGGCAATGCTAAGTTCGAGGGGGAACTCCTCGGCGGTTGCCTCGAATCCCTCTACGATATTTTTGACAACTCTCTACACGCAGATAGCACAGACCTCTGCCAAAAATACAAACTTTTCCCTGACTTATCCGACTGGGAAGGAAAGATTCTATTGCTAGAAACAAGTGAAGAAAAGCCTGAACCTGATGATTTCAAAAAAATGTTGCAAACTTTAAAAGAAACTGGGATATTTGAGGTCGTCAGTGGACTCTTGGTCGGGAAACCTATGGATGAAACCTTCTATGACGACTATAAAGAGGCACTATTGGATATCATTGACAGCAATATCCCAATTGTCTATAATCTGAATGTCGGACACGCAACTCCAAGAGCGATTGTTCCCTTTGGAGTCCACGCGTATGTAGATGCAACGGAGCAAGTCATTCGCTTTGACCATAACAAAGAAAGCTGAGGTGAGATTCTCAGCTTTTTTAGAAAGTAGGAGTATCTTAGTTGCTATAAAGCAAGACAATTAGTGAGATGATATCTCCTATATTTCTAATTTCATCCAGTCTATCAGATTAATTGAGACTCAAGGGAGTGGGACAAGGAACAATTTTTAAAAAGTTGTTCGGTCCTACTCCCTTTTTTCCTATTTTATAGTCTCTTTTTTTGTGATAATATAGTATAGTGAAAAAAACTAGACTGGAATAACTTTACTCTTTTGGAGTTTTATATGACAGAAATAAATTGAGATAAGCTAGGTAGATGTCTGCTTAGACCTACGGTCAATAAACTCAAAATGAGGCTAGAAGGGAAATTGTTATGAGAAAAAAAGCGATTGGTATTGATTTAGGGACAACGAATTCCGTTATGGCTGTTGTTCGTGAAGATGTGCCAGAGATTATTCCGATGGGGACGAATGACGATCAGGTCTTGCGTTCAGCGGTCTACTTCTCAAATATTGGTGGTAAAAACCATGTGTCCTTTGGTAAGGAAGCTATCGAGCGTGGAACAGAAATCGGAAGTACAGAAAACTTTAAATTTGACTTCAAACGTGATATTGGTCGTCCGATTGCCAGTGACACACCGGATCACACACGTGTTAATTCTATTATTCTTTCAGCCTTGGTTTTGAATGAATTCCGTAAACGTGCTTATGTAGTTGGTCAGGAGATGGGTCAGGCAGATGGTATCAAGGATGCTGTTATCACAGTGCCTGCCTACTTTACGTCAGATCAACGTGCGGCAACTAAGAATGCTGGTCGTATTGCAGGATTTAATGTTTTGCGTATTATCAATGAGCCTACAGCTGCGGCCATTGCCTATGCCCACACTAAAAGTGCCCAAGGAAATGTCTTGGTCTTTGACCTTGGTGGAGGAACTTTTGATGTTACCATCATGCGCGTGGCTGATCATGCCTATGATATTTTAGCGACTGACGGGAATTCACGCCTTGGTGGGATTGACTTTGATAAGCGTCTTGTGGGCTACATCATGCAGGAGTTGGAAAAACAAGGGGTCAATATGACTAACCTTTCCGAGAAGGAAAAAATTCAACTTCAATATAAGGCTGAGCAGATTAAGACTAGTCTATCTGTGAATGACCAAGCTCTCTATGAGCACTATGTCAATGGTCAAGGTTACGGTGTCTTGATTACTCAAGCAATTTTCAATGAAATTACCTTGGACCTCCTCAAAGATACTGAAATCAAGGTACAATCTACCCTTCAAGCGTCTGGCTTGAAATGGGAAGAAATCGACCATATCCTGCTTGTGGGTGGTTCAACACGTATGCCAATGATTCGTCAAATGATTCGTTTGATGAGTGGTTTGGAGCCTAAGTTTGACCTTAATCCAGATACTATTGTGGCACAAGGGGCTTCTATTTTGGCTGACCTTATCGTCAATAACGAGGTTAGCTTCTCTGAACACCAGGATGGTAAGACAACTGAGACAGATAGAGTGGTTGTCAAGGATGTGACCTCTCAGGGAATCGGTCTGCTCTTCAAGAAAAACCCTAACAGGAACTATAGCTTTGTGGGTGACTACTACAATAGTGTCGTGGTTCCTCGTAACTCTGTCTTGCCTTTGGCCGTTACCAAGGACCTCTTTGCGGTTGTAGATGGACAGAATAAGTTCAAGCTACGTATCACAGAAGGTAATTATGAAAATCCTTTTGCCGTTAAGATTTTAGGAGAAGTGAAAGGCCAGGTTGCACAACCACGTCAGAAAGGTGAGCTCTTGGCTCAGGTTACTTATGCCTTTGATTCAGAACAAATTGTTACAGTGACAGTGTCTGATCCGAGAAGCAAGACTGTTGTGGCACGCTTCTCAGTCAACGCACAAGTTAGTCAAACCAAGAAGTGGTTAAGGAAGACTTGTCAGAACTTCAAGCTATTTTTGCTAAATTCATCTCATGATAGACTATTACAAAGCAATTGATACAGAGACAGGACAAGAATTGTCCTATTTGAGAGCAGTCAGCAATCGTATTTCTCCAGAAATGTCGGCCCAAGACTGTTTCGTGGCCCTATCCTTTCTACGTGAGGAACTAGAGGAGCTTTGGACCAATGGAACCCTGGACCAAGAAGGAGAACGTCTGCGCAACGAACTTTACACGATTCGCCAGCTCTTTTTCTCAGATTATGAAAAATTTCAATACGATCGAAAACTCAAAGAAGCTAGAAGAAAGGTTTTAGAAGTTGAGCAAAAGCCGATTCCTAAGAGGGTAGAGGTGTCTGCTAAAGGAAATCCCTTTTGCACCTGTTGCGGTGACTCAGACTAAAGAGTCGCCTCTTAAAAATTACCTCTTTGCGGCCTTTGCCTTTGTGATTCTACTAAGCTTGATTCTCTTCTTCAATATCAATGTCATCGTTCTTATTATCGGAGCCATTCTAATTGTGGCTTTGATGTTACTTATGTCTTAGGAGATATTAATGGAAACCAATCAATTAACATTTGAACATATCTGTTTCAAATATAAGGGAAATGATAACCAGCTCTTTACAGATTTGGATGTTACTATGGAGACTGGTCAAGTTGTCGGTATCTTGGGTGCCTCTGGTTCAGGGAAAACAACTTTAACAGAGATTCTTTTGGGTCAGCTCAAACCGACTTGCCAACAATTTCGTATTTTAGAAAATGGCAAACCTGTGACTGCTGGTTCACGCTCTTGGTCCTATGTGCCCCAACAAAATCTCCTACGTGAGTACCTTAAGGTATCTGAGACCTTTGATTTTTATGCGGACCACCATCTGAAAGGGGGTGGTAAGCTGACTAAAAAGCATCGCATTGCAGGCATCATGGACGATTTAGGGTTGACAGAATTTGCCAATAAGAAGATTTCAGAGCTTTCTGGTGGGCAAAAACGTCGTGTCTCTATTGGTATTGAGCTTCTTAGCCCTAGTCCCTATTTTATTCTTGATGAACCGTCTTCAGGTTTGGATGCCCTTAGTGATCGTAATCTCTTACGTACCTTGAAAATCTTGGCTAAATCAGCTAACAAGTCTATTGTGGTTATTACCCACAACACAGAAAATTTGGCTATTTTTGACAAGATTATCTTCTTGTCTAAGGGACGTCCGACATTCGCAGGAACCTATGAAGAGTTGCTTTTGGAATACAAGACTAGCGATCCGTATATGATTCGTAAATATATGGATATGAATATCGCAGATGTCTATCAAGAGCTCAATGCTTCAACACGTATTTACAAGATTTAGGGAGACTTATGAACGCAGCATTACGATTAAGTTGGTATAAATTTAAACACCACTACATGGATTTTGTGAAGGTTCTTCTAGGCATCATTGCTTTTGAAGGGCTAATTCTCTACATTCAAGATAAGGGATTCTTGAAAGATTTCGAAACAACTCGAATGACCCTCTTTCTCTTGCTTTTCTCAACCAGTCTCTTGATTGTGGTTCAAAACAGTATTTATATTTCTAAGGAACGCTCGGTCCTCAACCGTGACTTTTTCTCAGGTTTGAGTCGTTCAGCCTTCGCCTTGGCTAGTATGGGGATTCACGCCTTCTTTGCTGTTTTGGAAACCATTGTCTTTATCCTATCTTACTCTGTCTTTAGTAAGTTCTTTGACAAGGAATTTCCAGACGCTGGTCATATTTTTGGTTCCTACCGTTGGGAAGTTGGGATTACAGTGCTCCTGGTTTTCTTGGCGTCGCATTTCATTGCCCTCTTTATCTCAGCCTTGGTTGGCAAATCTGAGATTACCTCTGTTATCCTAGCAGTCGTTGTGGGTATCATGCAATTCTCATTGTCGGGAACTATCCTGTCTTTGCCCAAAGCCATTGATTGGGTACAAAAGTTTATCTATCTTGGTTATGGCCACAAGCTGTTTGGGATTTCTAGTGATTTGTCAGACCTACCATCTAGCTTGGCTATAGGTGTCCCTGTACCCAAGAGTCAGCTAGAGGCCTTTCAAGGGTCTACAGGTGATTTCCGAGGTCAATGGTGGGCCTTGGTGCTTCATTGTCTGGTTTATGCCCTACTCTTTTTCGTCACACTTCAGAAGAAGGAGAAATAAATGCAACAATATGATGAATGGCTGATTGATTTCCAAGTGCAGCATGGTCGCAAGCCAAGTGATAAGGAAGTCGCAGAAGCTGCTAAGACTGGTTTTGCTCTTTCTAGTGGCTTGAGCAGACAGAAAAATTCTAAATTCAGACAAGTTTTGTCTAAGGTTGGTTTGGGTGATCTCAAGTTTAGCTGGTTTTTAGTTTTGGAAATTTTGCTCTTGATTTGTATTGCTCTCTTTGGCTATGTTGTTGGCTATCTATTTATCTAGGAGGACCTCATGAAACAGTTTAAACATAAAAAGTTTATCGGTTTAGCCTTGATTGTCTTTTTGGTCTTCATGGTACTTGGAAAATACACTCAGAGCACGGCTTTTACATCGTCTTCAAGAGTTTATGCCACAACCGTTGTCGATAAGAATACCGGGAACAAGGTGCGTTTTGAAGTTCGTAAAATCAAGGGAGACAAATACGAAGTCAAAAATACTGAGACAGGTGATACTTATCAGGCTAATGCCCAAGCCGGCGAAGACCGTTCTTTGAGCTTTAAGTTGGCTGGAACTAACGGCAACTCAGACGGTACTATCCGTATCACACCAAGTATGGTGCCTGGAGGAGATGCAAAGGTTGAAATGACTGACTCAAACACCTATACTCAGGTTGAGGGAGGTTCTGAAGTCGTTGAGTCTAGCGAGACCTCGTCTAGTTCTTCAAGTAGCCAAGTTAAAAGCATTATTAAGGATATTTTGGAATCAAGTAGTTCATCCTCTGGTAGCGACGCAAGCTCAGAGTCGTCTTCTAACGATCCAAATAAGCCAAATGCAGATATCAAGACTAAGACCGATGTCAATGGTGATAAGGAAACCACTTATATTGCAGACTATTCGACTGAGGACATTAAGTCTATCACGGAAGCTTTTGGGAAATGGCTCTATCAGTCTGATTATGCCAAGGATGCTGTTTTAGTTCAAAGTAGCTTTGAC
>JBKWCO010000033.1:0-11082 GCA_046975465.1 Streptococcus sp.
ATCGTAAGACGGTGATTGACCTCATGCCCCACGTTAAGGAACGTATCTATCCTGTTGGTCGTCTAGACTGGGATACGACTGGTCTTCTTATTTTGACTAATGATGGTGACTTTACCGATAAAATGATTCACCCACGTAATGAGATTGACAAGGTTTATTTGGCGCGTGTCAAAGGTATTGCGACCAAGGAGAATCTTCGTCCTTTGACTCGTGGTGTGGTTATTGATGGCAAGAAAACCAAGCCAGCACGTTACAATATTATCAAGGTTGACCATGAAAAGAATCGTTCAGTCGTTGAATTGACAATTCATGAAGGGCGTAACCACCAGGTTAAGAAAATGTTTGAATCAGTGGGCTTGCTCGTTGATAAGTTGTCTCGTACACGTTTTGGGACCCTTGATTTGACAGGACTTCGTCCAGGTGAATCACGTCGTCTTAATAAAAAGAAATCAGTCAGCTTCATAACGCTGCTGTTAACAAGGTTAAATGAAAAGATTTCTGATTGCCTTGGTCAGGGCTTATCAGAGATGGATTTCTCCCCTATTTCCACCGTCTTGTCGTTTTCGTCCAACTTGTTCGGTTTATATGATTCAAGCAATAGAAAAGCACGGCTTAAAGGGAGTTCTTATGGGGATTGCCCGTATCTTAAGATGTCACCCTTTATCAGAGACTGGAGATGATCCGGTGCCAGATTATTTTAGTCTAAAACGTAATAAAACTCCTTTGGATGAATGAATCCAAAGGAGTTTTTCTATACTTAAGTTTTTGACCAAGTTTTTGGCAGAAAGAGGAGTAATAAAGGATAGATTTCCAAACGTCCTGCAATCATAGCAAATCCCATGATAAGCTTAGACAAAGGACTGAAAATAGCAAAGCTATCACTCGTTCCAAGTAAAGGTCCAATATTGTTAAAGGTTGAAGCAGCAGCGCTTGTCACAATCAAGAGGTCTTGATTATCCAGTGATAAAACAGTGACTAAACTTAGTATAATGAGTACATATACAGCTAGATATTTAAGAACACTGTGCTGCGTTTCTTTATCGAGAACACTTCCATTAATATGAAGTGACAGGATACGATTAGGATAGAGGCTAGCCAGGGTCTGATTTCGTGCAATCTTAGCAATAATCATAGCACGGATAACCTTGAAACCACCAGCTGTAGACCCTGCTGACCCCCCGATAAACATCAGGAGGAGTAGGATATACTGAGAAAAGAGTGGCCATTTGGTAATATCTGTCAGACCAAAACCAGTTGTTGTGATAATGGTTGACACTTCGAAAAATGAGTATTTGAAAGAGTCAGCCAAATTGTGGTAGATTCCAAAAATATTGAGGACGATTAAACCTGTTGAGATTGCAACAATCGCAAAATAAGTACGTAATTCTTCATCTTGGAAGAAGAATTTGACTTTGCGCAGCAAAATATAGAAATAAAGGTTGAAGTTAACCCCAAAGAGTAGGGTACCAACAGTAACCACATAGGTAATCAGATCGCTGTGGTAGTGGGCGATAGAGTCATTATAGACAGCAAATCCCCCAGTACCTGCGCCCCCCATAGCAGTGATGATACTATCAAAGATTGGCATACCGCAAAGCCAGAGAATAACAGCAAAAATAACGAACATGGTTAAATAGATGATGTAAAGAATTTGAGCTGTATTTTTGAGCTTGGCCACGACCTTACCAAAAACTGGACCAGGCACCTCTGCACGCATAACCTCATGGTGACCATTTTTACTGTTGTTCATGATGGCTAGGGCAAAGACCAATACCCCCATCCCTCCAATCAAGTGGGCGAAGCTTCGCCAGAAGAGGAGGGAGTGGGTAAGTACACCAGTATCTGTGAGAATAGTAGCCCCCGTGGTTGTAAAACCAGAGCTCATCTCGAAGAAGGCATCAATGACACTTGGAATCTGACCAGCAAAGACGAAGGGCAATCCTCCAAAGAAGGACCAGAGCACCCAACAGAGGGCTACAATAAGCATCCCTTCTTTGGTGTAAATATGGTAGTTTTTCGGTTTAAAGAGAAGTACCAAGCACTCCGAGAAAGAGGAGAATCCCCATCGTACCCAAGATGCTGGCAAATACTTTGGCATCTTCTTGATAAATGAGGGCAACGATAAGTGGTACAACCAAGAGTGCCGCCTCAATAAGTAGGAGCTTGGCAATAAGAAAACGGACAATAGATCGATTCATGGCAGCTTACCTCTTCAACAAGTCGTAAATATGAGTTACATTTTGTAAGAGTGTAACGATCACGATTTTATCCCCAATAGCGAGTCTATCCTCACCAGTAGGGAAAATAGATTTTCCATTGCGGATAATAGCAGCAATAAGGACACCGTTAGCAAATTCAAGCTCAGAAAGTTTCTTCCCAGCGATTTTGTTGTTTTCCTTAATTTGGAATTGCAAGGTTTCGATACGACCATTAGCCACATGGTGAAGGGCATCGAGGCTAGAATCTTTAGCATTATAACGCCCACGGACAAAGTGCATTACAGTGTCAACGGCAATACTCTTAGGTGTGACAATTGTTGTTGTCTCACGTGTATCGATAATCTCTAAAAGACTGGTACGATTGACTTTAGTAATATTCTTGTGAATACCAAGGCTTTCGAGGAACATAGAGGTGATGATATTTTCCTCATCTACTCCAGTTAGGGTAGCTACGGCATCATAACTGGCTGCACTTTCCTCGAGAAGAAGGTCTTTAGCAGTACCGTCACCTAAGATAACAGAAACTTCTGGGAAGACCTGACTAAAGGTTTGCGCACGGTCCATTTTTTGCTCAATCAATTTGACCTTAATACGATTGTTTTTCAAGATATTGAGCAAGTAGTAGGAGATACGTCCAGCACCAATCAACAAAAGTTTTTTGATACTTTTTGGCTTGATGTAACTGTGGAAAAGTGCCATATCAACACGTTTACCAGTGACATAAATTTTATCCCCAATTTGCATGGTAGCATTCCCATCTGGAATGATGAGTTCACCTTGACGGTCAATCGTACAAACTAGGATATTGCCGAATTTCTTACGGAATTGCTCCATTGTCATACCAGACAATTGGCTATTTTCAGTGACTTTAAATGCCATAAGAATAACGCGTCCGTTAGCAAAAGTTTCTACTGATAGAGCATTTGGAAATTCAACCGTATTGGCAATATAGCGAGCGGTTAAAAGTTCAGGGTTTACGACTAATGAGAAGCCAAGGAAGTTTTTATCCTTGAAATAAGCATTTGAGTATTCTGGGTTACGCACACGAACAATGGTTTCTTTGGCACCCATTTGTTTAGCCAGAACGGCTGAAATCATGTTTACTTCATCTTTATCAGTCATCGCGATAAAGACATCGCAGTTACTAACCTCGGCTTGTTCCAGAATTTTAAAATTAGCCCCATTTCCAGCAAAGCCCATAACATCATAACGTTTGCTGAGGCGTTTGAGGACCTCTTCCTTTTCTTCAATTAAAATAACATCGTGCTTCTCTTCAACAAGAGAACGGCAGAGTGCGGTACCGACTTTACCGGCACCTACGACAATAATACGCATGAGTTACCTCCAAATAATCATTACTATGATACTCTATTTTAGCGGAAAAATCATCCTTTTCAGCTAGCTTTATCAACTATTCCTATTTAAGGGAATAAAGGTAAAATTTTTCTTTAAATAGTCTTGACTTTTAGACTAAAAGTGCTAAAATATATTCAAAGATTCGTTATTTTAAATCTAACCTGTCATGATTTAAGCTAATGAACGTCCACAACCATGTCGTCTGCTGAGCTTGACTCCGGGCGACATGGTATTTTATGTCTAGGAGAATTGTTATGTCACGTAATCACATTGTCTTGTTTGAACCTCGTATTCCACAAAACACCGGAAATATTGCACGTACCTGTGCAGCGACTAATAGCCCTCTTCATATCATCCGTCCTATGGGCTTTCCAATTGATGACAAGAAAATGAAACGTGCAGGTTTAGACTACTGGGATAAGCTTGACATCACTTATTATGACAATTTGGCAGATTTCATGTCCAAAAATCAAGATGGTCGTTTGCATCTAGTCACAAAGTTTGCGGATAAGACCTATTCAGACGAGAATTATGCTGATGGCGGGGACCACTATTTTATGTTTGGTCGTGAAGATACGGGTCTGCCTGAAGATTTTATGCGTGAGCATCCTGAAAAAGCTATTCGTATTCCGATGAATGATGAACATGTGCGTAGTTTGAATGTATCAAATACGGTTTGTATGATTGTTTACGAAGCACTTCGTCAGCAACAGTTTGAGGGCTTGGAGCTGAGTCATCGTTATCAGCATGACAAGTTAAAATAGAGGTCTATTTTCTCTTATAAGAGTATCTATAGTCATTGACTATCAACAGATTAGAAATCCATAATTTGAGAACCTTGTCACCAAGGTTTTTTTATGTTATTCTTAAAAGGTCTTCAGGGCAGGGTGAAACTCCCGACCGGCGGTGATTCTATAGATAAGTCCGCGAGCGCAAGCTGATGAGGTGTGATTCCTCAACCGACAGTATAGTCTGGATGGAAGAAGACCAGTCTTTTTGCGTAGGCTTTTTTGGCATAGGCAAATCCATTGGGAACTTCTTTCAAATTGTTAAAATTTGGAGGAATTTTTTTATGACAAACACACGTAAATTGGCTTACATTGCCATTTTATCCGCAGTTTCATTCTTGTTGCTTTATTTTTCATTTCCATTGATTCCAGCAGCAGACTTTTTGAAGGTTGATTTTTCAATCCTTCCTGTTCTTATTGCCTTGGTTATCTTTGATTTTAAGAGTGCCATTGGTGTTCTCTTGCTTCGTTCATTGTTGAAGCTTTTGCTAAACAATGGTGGTCCAGGATCAATGATTGGACTTCCTATGAATTTCGTTGCTCTAGGAGTCTTTGTTTGGGGCCTAAGCTATTTTTGGAAGAAAAATCAAACAAGCAAGAATTATATTCTTGGTTCTGTTGTAGGAACTGTCTTGCTTACAGTTGTTATGGTTATTCTTAACTATATTTATGCAGTACCACTCTATGCTAAATTTGCCAACTTCGATATTGCGCAATTCATAGGTCTCTATAAATACCTTTTCGCTATGGTAGTACCTTTCAATGTACTTCAAGGATTGATTTTTGCGGTAGCCTTTGCTCTTATTTATGCTCCGCTTAAGTCTATTCTAGTAAAATTATAAATATGAAACACAAACACACACATTATATTTATGCTTCTTTTGCCTTATTGTTATTTGTTGCTCTCGGTTACATGGTTAAGTTCTATCCTGAAGCCTTAACAGGATTTGATAGCAACATTCAAACTTGGGTTCGAGGAGACTTACCAGTAGGATTGACACGCTTTTTTAAAACGATTACCATACTTGGGAATACGCCCGTACAGGCTATTATTGCAATCGTAGCAGTAATCTGGCTTTATCTACGTCAGTATAAAGCAGAAGCTATCTTTGTAGGAGCCAGTGGGCTTCTCGCTAGTATCTTGATTGTAAGTTTAAAGTATATTTATCAGCGTCAACGCCCATCAATTACGCATTTAGTGCATGCTAGTGGTTATTCTTTCCTAGTGGTCATTCTTTGGGAACTTTTATGATTCTTGGAGCAATTGCCATTGTTCTTGCCAGCGTTTGGCGAAAAAGAATCTAAAATAGCAGTTTATGGTATTACGGGTTTGATTTTCCTTGTTGGACTTTCGCGTATTTATGTGGTGTTCATTATCTAATGATGAATTGGCTTTACCTAGCCTTTGGTTGATTAATGCTATCTATCCAACTTATGACCATTCGCTTTGAATGGCGATTCCAAAGTAAACAGAAATAAAACAAACATGTAGTTTTTGAACTGCATGTTTTATTTGAAAAAAACATTAAAAATAGCGCAAAAAACTCTTCTTGTGCTATACTGTAATTGAGATTTTTTAAATTTTTGATGTTAGAACTGTTGCCTCAGTCCTAGCACTTTTTCTTTGTCGTATTCTTGGTGTGTTGCGAGAATTTTGTAAATGATACGAAGTAGCTTATGTGCGCAAGCAATGACGGCTTTCATCTTACTTCCTCTTTGGGAAATTTTGCTATAAAAAGATGAAAACGCATTGTCTTTAGAGTGAGCCACAATCAATCCCGACATGGTCAAAGCCTGCTTGATATATCGATTTCCTTGCGTGATATGTGAGGATTTTTTAATGCCAGCACTTTCATAAGATCCTGGGCAGAGCCCAGCCCAAGAAGCTAAGTGTGCGTCTGATTGAAAAGCTCTCACATCTGGTCCAATCTCAGCTAAAATTGTGGCTGCACAAGTTTCACTCACACCAGGAATCATTTGAAGTAATCTATTTTCTTCAGGGAAACTCCTTTTCGATATAAGCTATTATTTCACTCCTTAAATTGTTCATGAGTTTTTGATACAATTGATATTCTTCTAGGCTTTGGTCCAAGAGAAATCGATCCTCCAGTGACAACTTCCCATTCATGGCCTCCATTAATTCTTCGGGACTTGCTTTGACATGCTTGTGAATACAAGCTGTCACATTGTCATAATCAATGAGTTCCCCATTGATAAAGAGCGTTAAAAGAGACTGTCCTGTCTTAGAGAAGATATCAGAAAGATAGCTGGTTAGTTTGATATTAGCACGTTGTAAGAGGTTATGAATCTCATTCTTTATTTGAGTTTGACGTTGTTTGTAAGAACGTAACCTACGAGTGAGTAAACGTAACTGCATCACTTCAGGGCTTGGAATGTAAGATGGCTCAATAAGTCCACAACGTCCGAGCTGTGCAATCCATTCGGCATCTTTCATGTCTGTTTTTCGACCAGGCACATTCTTAATATGTTGGGGGTTAGCTAATATCAAATTGAGTTCTGAGTCTGAGAATATATTAAAGAGTGGTACCCAATATTGGCCAGTGCTTTCAAAAAAGACATGTGTGACGTGATTTTCCAATAACCAATCTAAGGCGTTTTGGAGAGCTATAGTTGTTGTACCAAATTTTTTCTGAATCTTTTTAGGTTTATTGCTTTCTAGTGGACCATCTAGAATACAACAAACGATAGACTTTTGGTGGACATCAATTCCACAACAAGTTTCAATCATAACTTCCATTACAAAAACCTCCTGTTAACTATTGAACAATAGAACAAGAGGCTATTAGTAATTTTATTTTCATGCTCAAGGCATATTCGAGTTATCTCATAACTCTTGTTCATCCAGTTTTTGATACAGGCTAGGCAAAGCCCTATTAAATACAACGGATTGGTATTGTTCACCTTCATTATAAGCCGAACTTTCTTTTCTGTCATGAGTTAGCAGGCTAAGCCTGCTTAGAGTTTTTGATGCAAAGGAAGGCCCTTCTTATATAAAATGTATAAAAATAGCTTTTTTTGACTAATATTCTGTTAAAATCATATTAACTGTATATTAATTATATTACAGTTGTGATATAATATTTTTAAATTTTTGAAATAAAGGAGAGTCTCTTGAACATAAAAGACAGCATTGGACTAAGAATCAAAACTGAGCGTGAACGTCAGCAGATGTCACGTGAAGTGCTATGTTTAGATGGTGCGGAATTGACTGTTCGTCAGTTAATTCGCATTGAAAAAGGGGAGTCGCTCCCGTCTTTGGATAAATTATCTTATATTGCAAAACGTCTAGGAAAAAATATGGCCGATTTATTGGATCATGACAATATTACCATTCCTGACGAATATTATGAGATGAAGAATCGTTTGATTAAGTTTCCAACGTACAGAAATCCAGAAAGAATAAAGGCTAAACTTGCCTTAATTGAGGAAGTCTATGAGAAATTCTTTGAACTTCTGCCAGAAGAAGAGTTGTTAACTCTAGATATTTTGGAAAATATTTTGAGTTTTACTAATTGGGAGGAGAGCCCAAAGGTTGAAGAAATATATGAAGACTTGTTTGAACAAGTCAAAAGGAAGAAGAAATTCTTAACTAACGATTTATTAGTTATTGACTATTATTTCTTCCATCTCTATGGAAGAAAACAGTTTGACAAAAAACTTTTTGAAAGGATTGTAAAGAGAGTATTAAATCAGGAAATTTGGACAGACGATGTCTATAATATTGTTTTATTTAATGATTTGATGGCTATCGCTGCTTTGAAGATTTTTCACAATTCCTTTTCAGACTTCTTAACAGTTGTGGATAAAGCATTAGCCGTTATAGAAAAATCACAATTCTATAGCTATAAACCTAGTGTTTTTGTTCTCAAAGCTAAATATGAACTTCTGCATAAGGGAAATAAGAAAAAGGCTGCAGAGAATTACGATAAGGCCATAATGTTTGCTTCCGTTTTAGAAGACTCGGTTTTAGAAGAAAGTATAAGAGCAGGGAAAGCGGCAGATGGTTTATAGAAATGGTGGTGACATAAATGTCACTACTTTTTTAATGGTTAAATGTTTACTATAGAAACATAAATAACAGTTAAAAGGAGTTTTATTTTGAAAAAACTAAATTTATTTACCCTATTCTCACTACTTATCACTATCTTGCCTTATTTCACAGGTTGTCTTTAATAAGGAGTCGCCATGTCAAAATATCCATATATTTCACAGGTTGATCAGCGTGATTGTGGTGTCGCTGCCTTGGCCATGATTCTTAAACACTATGGTTCATCTTATAGTTTAGCTTATTTGCGGGAGTTGGCTCAGACTTCTCGTGAAGGCACTTCTGCGCTTGGTTTGGTTGAAGCGGCCAAGCAGTTGGGTCTTGAAACTCAGGCTATTCGTGCGGATTTAGACTTGTTTAAACAAGAAAGCCTATCTTATCCTTTTATTGCACATGTGGTTAAAGAAGGTGGATTGCAACATTATTATACGGTGTTTGGTCAAATCGAGGGGAAGCTTGTTATTGGTGATCCAGATCCTAGCAAGAAGGTTATTAAAATGCCCTTAGAGGAGTTTGCCAAAGAGTGGACGGGAGTTGCTCTCTTTTTTGTTCCAGGAGAAACCTACACTAAATACAAAGAAGATGTGCCTGGGCTTCTTTCATTTTTACCGATTTTGTTTCGTCGTAAGGGTTTGATTGCAGTTATTGTCTTGTTAAGTTTTCTAGTGACCCTTGTTAATATTATTGGTTCTTATTATTTGCAATCTATTATTGACCGCTTGATTCCTCAGGAGGCCTACACTCTTCTGACAATGATTTCGCTAGGCCTATGTATCTCTTATCTAGCTCAACAAGTATTTACTTTTTTCAAAGATTATCTTCTACATCGATTGGGGAATTACTTGTCCATTGCTGTCATTCTTCCTTATATTAAGCATGTTCTTTCCCTACCTATTAGTTTCTTTAGTTCACGTCGTACTGGGGAAATCACGTCACGTTTTGGAGACGCCAACACCATTATCGATGCCCTGGCTTCAACTATTTTATCGATTTTCTTAGATGTGACCATTGTGATAACTCTAGCTGTGGCTCTCATTTTACAAAACCCTTCGCTTTTTGCGATGACTTTAACTAGTACCTCTCTATGTTTTGATTATTCTAGCTTTCTATAAGCTTTTTGAAAAGGAAAATTATCAATTGATGGAGGCAAATAGTCAGGTCAATACCGCTGTTATTGATGATTTGCGAGGTATTGAAACCTTAAAATCCTTGAGAGTTGAAGAGAGACGCTATCAGGAAATTGAGGTGAAATTCCATGACTATTTGAAGAAGTCTTTGTCTAAGGCCAAGTGGCAATTAACACAGGATGGTTTAAAGACAGGGGTTCAGTTAGTTTCCAATGTCTTTATCCTATGGTATGGGGCACAATTGGTCATGGAAGGACAGCTATCTGCAGGTCAGTTGATTACCTATAATATGTTACTGAATTATTTTACAACTCCTTTAATTAATATTATCAATCTCCAATCCAAAATCCAGCAAGCCAAAGTAGCCAATAATCGTCTTCAAGAAGTTTATGTTGTGGATAAGGAAGAAAAAGGAAAACTTAAAGAGTTATCCTTTAAACAACTTGCTCTTAAGGGTGTCAGTCACCGTTTTAGTTATCAGCAAGAGACGCTTAGTAAGATTGATTTAACGATTCATAAGGGTGAGAAAATCGCCCTCATGGGTAAAAGTGGATCTGGGAAAACGACCTTAGCGAAAATGTTGTCAGGTTATTACACAAAATCTAGTGGTCATGTAACCCTAGATAAAGATGCTATTAGCCATGCGGAGCTGCGTCAAATGGTGACTTACGTTCCCCAGCAGACCTATGTGTTTACAGGAACCATTTTAGAAAATCTGCTATTAGGATTTGAAGGAAAAGTTGACGAGAAAAAGCTCATTAAAGTTTGCCAACAAGCTGATATCTTAGAGGATATTCAAAAAATGCCACTAGGTTTTCAGACCCAAGTATCTGAAGATGGTGGTCTATCTGGTGGTCAAAAACAGCGCTTGGCGATAGCGAGGGCCCTCTTGTCCAAGCAGCCTATCTTGATTTTTGACGAAGCTACCAGTGGTCTCGATAGTGATACTGAAAGCAGGGTCATGGCTAATCTTGCTAAGATTAAACGAACAATGATTTTTATTGCTCACCGTAATAGTGTCCGTCAACATGTCAGTCGTGTAGTGACCATGGTGAGTGGTCAGATTGAGTCGGACAGTCCTAATTTCAATCCATTCCAGTTTATTTAAAAAATCTTCCTATTATATATGTAGAAAACTTAAGAAGTCTAAATATTCACATCTTGCACCTATCTCCTTAATATAGTATACTGGTAGCATACTATTAAGAGGTGTAAACATGTTAGAGGCATATAAAAATTTTTGGTTAGGCTATCTCGATTTTTATGGTCGTACAAAACGATCAGACTATTGGTGGGTTGTCTTGATTAATGGAGTTATTGGTACTTTAATTTTCCTACTGATGGACTTCCTTGGGGAAACAAGAGCTTTTGGCTTTGTATTGATAGCTTTCATTCTATTTATTGTAGCAACGGCGCTTCCTACCATTTCTATGCAGATTCGTCGTCTGCGTGATGCCAATTTCAATGTTGCTTGGATTGTATTAAAAGCAACTCCATTAACAGTAGCTCTTTGGGTGATGTATGCC
>JBKWCO010000034.1:0-11004 GCA_046975465.1 Streptococcus sp.
GTCTGCCTCCTTTCTATATAAAATATCTAAATCACTTTTTCGTGTAGGTTAAAATACTTAGTCAGTATTTCACTATTTAGAATCTCATTAATAATACCACAAAAATTTTATATTGCAAAGTTTTTTTTGATTTTTGTAAAAATCATAGTATTCAAAAACTAATTAAAAATATTTAGATACAGAGTTTTGAGCCTAAAAATTCTAAAAAAATCAAATCATTTGTGCTATAATGTGAGTTATGGAAAAAATAGTGATTACAGCGACTGCTGAGAGCTACGAGCAGGCACGTGAGCTCCTAGAACTTGGCGTAGATCGTATTTACATCGGCGAAAAAACTTTTGGCCTTCGTTTGCCTAAGCCTTTTTCATTCGCAGAGATGCGAAAGATTGCAGAGCTGGTACATGAGTCTGGTAAGGAATTAACTGTTGCAGTTAATGCCCTCATGCACCAAGGTATGATGGATGCTCTTCCAGACTACCTTGATTTTCTTGAAGAAATCAAGGCAGATTATATCACGGTTGGTGATGCGGGGTTTTCTACATCTGTAACCGTGACAATCGTCCCTTCAAAATGATTTATGATGCTTCAACCATGGTAACCTCTAGCCGTCAGATTAATTTCTGGGGCAAACAAGCAGGAGCTTCTGAAGCAGTTTTGGCTCGTGAGATTCCATCTGCGGAACTCTTCATCATGGCTGAAAATCTTCAAATTCCAGCAGAGGTTTTGGTTTACGGGGCAAGTATCATTCACCACTCAAAACGACCACTTCTTCAAAACTACTACAACTTTATCAAAACGGATGAAGCTGTTACCAAAGAACGTGACCTCTTTCTTTCTGAACCTGGAGATCCAGATTCTCACTACTCAGTCTATGAAGACTTTCATGGAACACATATCTTTGCCAACAATGACTTGGATATGATGACTAAACTTTCAGAACTCGTTGAACATGGTTTTGATCACTGGAAGTTGGACGGCGTTTATTGCCCAGGTGAAAACTTTGTAAAAATTACCGAATATTTTGTGAAGGCTCGTGACCTCATCGAGGCTGGCGAATTTTCACAAGACCAAGCCTTCCTCTTTGATGAGGCTATTCATAAATTACACCCAGCCAACCGTGGTTTGGACACAGGTTTCTACGACTATGAACCTGACCGTGTAAAATAAAAAAACTTCCTCCTTCGTTTGTGAGTTTTCCATTTTCAGGGAACGAAGGAGCCTTCTAAAAACTAAAATCGACAATCTTGCAAATTGGAGAAATTATGACTACAACTAAAAAACGCCCAGAGGTTCTGGTACCTGCTGGGACTTTGGAAAAATTGAAAGTCGCTGTAAATTACGGCGCAGATGCTGTTTTCGTTGGTGGACAAGCCTATGGTTTGCGTAGCCGTGCCGGAAACTTTACCATGGATGAGCTTCGAGAAGGTATCGAATACGCTCACGCTCGTGGCGTTGATGTACACGTTGCTTCAAACATGGTTACCCATGAAGGAAATGAAAAAGGTGCTGGTGAGTGGTTCCGTGAATTGCGTGATATGGGACTCGATGCCGTTATCGTATCTGACCCAGCCTTGATTGAAATCTGTTCAACCTACGCTCCAGGACTTAACATCCACTTGTCAACGCAAGCATCTGCAACAAACGTTGAAACCTTCCATTTTTGGAAAGAGTATGGCTTGACCCGTGTTGTTTTGGCACGTGAGGTAACTATGGAAGAATTGGCTGAAATCCGTAAACGTACGGATCTTGAAATTGAGGCCTTTGTCCATGGTGCTATGTGTATCTCATATTCAGGTCGCTGTACCCTTTCTAACCACATGTCAGACCGTGATGCCAACCGTGGTGGTTGTTCACAGTCTTGCCGTTGGAAATATGACCTTTACGACATGCCATTCGGTCAAGAGCGAAAGAGTATCCACGGTGAAGTTCCTGAAGAATACTCAATGTCAGCCGTTGACATGTGTATGATTGAAAATATCCCAGACCTTATCGATAATGGTGTTGATAGCCTTAAAATCGAAGGTCGTATGAAATCTGTCCACTATGTTTCGACGGTTGCCAACTGTTACAAGGCTGCTTGTGACGCTTACATGGAAAGTGCAGAAGCCTTTTATGCCATCAAAGATGATTTGATTAACGAACTCTGGAAGGTTGCCCAACGTGAATTGGCAACAGGTTTCTACTACAAGACACCAACAGAAAACGAACAACTCTTTGGAGCTCGTCGTAAGATTCCACAATACAAATTCGTTGGTGAAGTCGTAGACTTTGATCCAGCAACTATGACAGCTACTATCCGTCAACGTAACGTTATCCTCGAAGGTGACCACGTTGAATTCTACGGACCAGGCTTCCGTCATTTCGAGTGTGATATCAAAGACCTTCACGATGCCAATGGTAACAAAATTGACCGTGCACCAAACCCAATGGAACTTCTTACAATTACCGTGCCACAAGAAGTTAAACTTGGTGACATGATTCGTTCAACTAAAGAAGGTTTAATTAACCTCTACCAAAAAGACGGTTCAAGTAAAACTGTTCGTGCCTAATGACGAAAAAAATAAACGGTCTTTTAGTAGATATGAAAGCAGATGCCGCATTATCACACAGAGCTTGATATTGTTGCCCTAAAATGCTTCCAGTGTCAAAATATTATGCTTGTTATCAGTGTCATGATAGCTTGGAGGATCATAGCTATCGAGCTTATCCTTGTCAATTGAAGCAGGACAAGGTCCTTATCTGTGGCGTTTGTAGGCATGAGATGACAATTGAGGAGTATCAAGATGTAGAAGCTTGTCCCAGTTGTCACAGTGCCTTCAACCCAGCTTGTTCAAAGCACTATGATATTTATTTTGAAAAATAAAAAGATTGAAGATTCTGTTCACACGAACAAAGTCTTCAATCTTTTTTAGTTAAAGTAGCTATGATTTTTAAGAGCTTTTAAGACTGGCTTAGTTACCAAAGCGACGATGAGACCTTTTAAGAGATCAGGAATGATAAAAGGTGTCAAGCCAACTGCTACAGCAGCAGACCAACCCATTTTTCCAAGAAAGTGAAGGCTGAGGATACCACCGACAAAGACAAGTGCATCACCTAAAACAAAAGCCACAAAGATTTTCCAAATAGGAGTCTCAGCATGCGACAGTTTTGAAGTGACAAAGGCGAAAAATGGATAAGCCAACAAATAGCCAGCTGAAGGACCAAAGAATGCTTGGAGCCCACCGCCTCCACCTGCAAAAACAGGTAGACCAATGGCACCTAGAATCAGGTAGAGGGTAGCAGCAAGTGTCGCCTCTCTTGGCTTAAGGATGGCAGCAACAAGTCCAACAGCGAAAGTCTGTAGTGTGATTGGAACTGCACCGATAGGAATAACAATTTGAGCCAGTGCGGCAATGATAGCAGCACCGAAGGCTGGAAGAATAAGCGACAGTGTACGGTTTTGTGTCATTTTTTAGTTAACCTTTCCTAAATAAATAGTTAACTTATTATAGCAAGTGGTTTCAAAAAAGTCAACCTAATAACAAAACGAGGTTAACTGATAAACTTAACCTCGTTGCGATATGATTTTTAGACGTTTGATTTCTTTAAGTTCAATCATGCTGATGATCTTATCTTGCTCGATAAAGATGGCTTGTCGCTCCCTGTCATAACGGTTGATGTAGCCCTTATAGGTCTTCTGATTGGATGTCAGCATGACCATTTGATTATGATCAATAGCATGATAGATATCGTTAATAAGTTGATTCTGCATTAGGTGGACAGGTTTGCTGTGACCTGTTTCCACAAACTGATGAAGCTGATGCTTTACGGCTTCTAAAAAGTTTATCATGGTCATTTCCCTCGTTTCTTGATAAAATAATTATAGCATGAAAGGTGAAATTTTGTGGATAAGTTATTCAAAACGCACCATTTTCACAGAAAAAACGAATAAACCTAGTGGAGGTACAAATGGCAGAATTTTCATTTGAAATTGAAGAAAAACTCTTGGTCTTGTCGAGAACGACAAGGGTTGGACCAAGGAACTTAATCGTGTGAGCTTTAACGGAGCACCAGCTAAGTATGACATCCGTAGCTGGAGTCCAGACCATACC
Source organism: Streptococcus sp. (assembly GCA_046975465.1). Lineage (GTDB taxonomy): Bacteria > Bacillota > Bacilli > Lactobacillales > Streptococcaceae > Streptococcus. The sequence continues at coordinate 4,092 of JBKWCO010000034.1, forward strand.
AAGATGGGTAAGGGATTACCCTTAGCAACGAAGAATTCCAAGTTCTAGTTGATGCCTTCAAAAACTAAGAATAAGGTCAGCAGAAGAGCTGGCCTTATTTTTGTGTTTAAAACGTATCAAAGATAAGTTTGAGATTAAGAATGGTTAGGATAATAGCGATGGCATAACCAAGGAAAGTATTCCACTTGGCATTGACGTGTTTTCCCATGAGTGATTTCTTAGAAGTGTAGTAAATCAAAGGGAAGATAGAGAATGGCAAGGCAAGTGAAAGGAAAACCTGTGAATAAACTAGCAGTTGATCCAGAGTCTTTTCTTGATCACCGTAGAGAATAGCTACAACGATAACAGGTAGCAAGGCGAAGAGACGTGTGAACAAACGAATTACCCACTGTGGTAACCTCATGTGGAGGAAACCTTCCATGACAATCTGACCAGTTAGGGTACCAGTAATGGTAGAGTTTTGACCACTAGCCAAGAGTGCCAAGGCAAAGAGGGTTGAAAGTGTTGAACTAGCAACCGCACCAGCAATCTTAGAGTCCTGAAGAGCATTGTACATTTGTGAGAAGGCTGAAATATCAGAAGCGTGACCAAAGAAGAGAGCTGCCCCCAAAATCAAGAGGAGGGAGTTAACCACAAAGGCCAAAGTCAACTGAATGTTGGAGTCCCAGGTCATGAAACGGACAGCCTTGGTTACATCTTTTCCATCAGTGTGGTCTACCTTACGAGTCTGTGACAAGGATGAGTGCAAGTAGAGGTTATGTGGCATAACGGTTGCACCCACAATCCCAAGTGCCAAAGTCAACTGGTTGGTGTGCCCAGCAGCATGTGGCTCGAAGAGTGCTGGCGTAGGAAGATAACCCTCGAGGATTCCCGCAACACTAGGCTCAGACAAGGCTACCAGATAGACAAAGATAACCAAGATGGTCAAAATCAAGGTTGAAACAATAGCCTCGATTTTCTTGAATCCCAGCTTCATGATGAGTAGGAGTAGGAAGACATCTAGGACTGTCACCAGAATGGCAACCATAATTGGAATACCAAAGAGCAGGTTAAGTGCGATGGCAGAACCAAGCACCTCGGCCAAGTCCGTCGCCATTAAGGCAAGCTCCAGAATCACCCAAAGCGTGTATCGTAGCCATTTGGGCGAGTGGTATGCAGTTGCTTGAGCCAGGTCCATTTGAGTCACAACCCCTAATTTTCCGGCCATTTGTTGCAACTGCATAGCGATTAATGATGAAATTAAGATGACAAAGAGTAGGCTGTACTTGTAGGTCGCCCCACCGACGACACTTGTTATCCAGTTCCCTGGATCCATGTAACCCACGGCCACAAGAGCCCCAGGTCCCAAGAAAGCCTTAAGATTTTGCCAAAAACGATTATTATTAGGTGTATCTACGGATTGGTTTACCTCAGAAAGGGAAACCTTTTTTGAAAATGTCATAAATACCTCTTTCTAAGTCGCATCTGCCTAAAAGTGTATTATTTCTAGACAGACGGACAGTTCTATTATAACACTATGAGCAAGATATGCAAGGTTTTCGAAAGGTTTTGACTTATCCTATATTGATATCATAGAGGACTTTTCAGAATTGACTTTTTATACTAAAATATAAGAGTAGATGATTTCATAGATGAGGAGAAAAATAATTGAAGACATTTCAACTAACAGCTAAGAAAAAGATTACCCTGGCACTCCTAGTTGTCATTGCGCTTGCTTTGGTTATCTTTATCGTTAACGTGCAGATGAATCAGCCAGATAACCTACCTGCCAACTACATGGAGCGCCTTAAAAATCCTGGAATGACAGGCGATTACATCGGCCTCTGGAAGTCTCGCTGGCATGAAGAAAACAAAGCCTGGCTTTATCCTGCGAAACAATACGCTACCTATGCAGTAGTAGCTTTAGCTTGTCTATCAGCTTGGGTCACAGCTTCAAAAGCAAAATTTTGGAAATAAGAAAATGCTTCTCTCGATTGAGGGAAGCGTTTTTTCATATTATCCGATGTGAGTCTTATATTGATTGAACATTTCGTCGATATCCTCTTCAACCAAGTGATAGATTTTCCAATCAAATTCAGTTCTAGCAACATCATCAACCAAGACTATATAACAGAAATCCATATAATCTTCATAAAAATCAGAGATGAAGGAGGAGTGTATCACTAATATCAGATGAATAGAGTTTTTCATCAAGATGTTTAAAGAGATAGTCTGTACCCGTAATCGTTTCATTCTTGAGTTTTTGTACATCTTCAAGGTTAAATCCATCGCTTTGGGGATTCAGAAAATCATGTTTTACTAGCCAGGCGATAAAGATACTGAGATGAAAGGCAGCTCTTTTGCTAATCTCTAGCATATCTGATTTGTAGCTTTTCTGACGGAATATCATTTTCTTCACAATAGAATACAAGTGCATGATCGAAAAATAATCTGTGCGGTCTATGGGAAAGTCTAATTGACTTTCTCTCTCTTTTGGCTCAGGCTGTTCAACTACAGTTGATTTTTTCTTAAAAAGGGACTTCATTTTTCTAAACACGTTTATACCTCATATAAAAATATCCCATTATTCAAATAATGGGATATGATTATTATTTCATCGTTGGGAACAACAAGACATCACGGATTGTTGTTGTGTCAGTAAGAAGCATGCAGAGACGGTCGATACCGATTCCGAGTCCACCTGTTGGCGGCATACCGTATTCGAGGGCTTCGACGTAGTCGTAGTCGATACCTGTTGCATCGTCATCACCAAGTTCTTTAGCAGCAGCTTGTGCTTCGAAACGTGACAATTGATCGATTGGGTCGTTCAATTCGGTGAAGGCATTTCCGTACTCTTTAGTCATGATGAAGAGTTCGAAACGGTCAGTGAAGCGTGGGTCTTCTGGGTTTTTCTTAGCTAATGGAGACACAGCAACTGGGTGACCGTAAACGAATGTTGGTTGAATCAATGTTTCTTCAACGAATTCTTCGAAGAAGGCGTTGATGATGTGACCAACTTCAGTGTAGTGTTTTTCAACAGGAACATTCTTTTCAGCAGCGATAGCTTTGGCTTCATCCAAAGTCATGTCTTGCCAGAAGTCAACGCCAGTGATTTCCTTGATAGCGTCAACCATGTGGATGCGTTTGAATGGTTCGTTGATCTTGATTTCAGTTCCTTGGTAGTTGATAGGTCCATCACCTTTAACCGCTTTAGCAGCGTGTTGGATGATACCTTCAGTCAAGTTCATGATATCGTGGAAGTCAGCGTAAGCTTGGTAAACTTCGATAGATGTGAACTCAGGGTTGTGAGTGGCATCCATACCTTCGTTACGGAAGATACGTCCAATTTCGTAAACACGTTCCATACCACCCACGATGAGGCGTTTGAGGTGGAGCTCAGTGCGATACGAAGCACCATGTCAATATCTTGAGCGTTGTGGTGAGTGATAAATGGTTTAGCAGCAGCACCACCAGCTTCATTGTGAAGAACAGGTGTTTCAACTTCAAGGAAACCTTGGGCATCAGGTAGCGACGGATTTCAGAAATGATTTTTGAGCGTGTCACAAAGCGGTCAAAGCTGTCACGGTTAGAAATCAAATCAGGTAACGTTTACGGTAGATGGTTTCAACGTCTGAAAGTCCGTGGAATTTTTCAGGCAATGGACGAAGGGCTTTAGACAAGTGTGTGATATGAGTAGCTTTGATAGAAAGTTCTCCCATATCTGTACGCATAACTTCACCTTCGACACCGAGGAAGTCACCAAGGTCAGCTTTCTTGAAGATTTCGTAGTTTTCTTCACCGACAGCATCTTTACGCACGTAGATTTGGATTTGACCATCGCGGTCTTGGATGTGGGCGAAGCCAACTTTACCTTTACCACGTTTAGTCATCAAGCGACCTGCGATAGTAGCAGTTTCGTTGATTTCGTGCAATTCTTCTTTTGTTTTGTCAGCATATTTTTCTTTTAATTGACCAGATGTAGCTGTGCGTTCGAATCGCTTACCAAAAGGATCGATTCCTTGTTCAGCCAAGGCCGCCATTTTTTCACGACGGACAATCTGTTGATCGTTCAATTCTTCCATGTGTTGATTTGACATGTTAGTCCTCCATAAAATAGTCGTAATTATTGTATCATAAATCACCCTCTAAAGATAGGACAAATGATTAAATGTCAGATGAATAAAGCTAGGATTTGTCTATTTTTAGGACAAATCATTAACTAGTATTAACGCTAGATTAGAAAGTTATAGAATTTATTGACAAATATAATAATAAGGGTGTACAATAGCAAAGTAAGTTTCGTATGATATAAGGAGGAAATACGATGAAAAAGAAAAATTATGTTAGTAAAGCTGTGATGCTTGGCGCTTTACTAGCACCTATTGGGATGCCTACGGTATCTGTGTTAGCAGATAGCTTTTATCAAAATCAAACGAGTGCTCACGCTGCTGATATTACAAACTGGATTGCCAGCACACCTGAACAAATTACAAATAATTTGACAACTCAGAACATCAATCCACAGCAGTTAGATGGCCAACAATACGTGATTCAATGGGGAGATACCTTGTGGGGAATCTCTCAAGCGACTGGAATTTCTATTGAAAAATTAGCCTACGATAATAATATTCAGAATATTGACCTTATCTATGCAGGTGATGTTCTTATCTTGAATCGTGATGGTCAAGTACCAACTGATTACCATGTGACTGGTATCGGTCATCGTTGTGCAAACTCTAAAGTAGTTATCAACAACTACTATGGAGATACAACCGTGTTGTCATCAAAATACGACATTTGTATCTGATGACCACTCTAAGACTACAGTTATCTATCCCAGATAATTCTGACAATAGTCTTTCATTCTCAAACACTAACAATAACTAAAGACAAAGATACCAAAGATTCTAAAGATAGCAAGGATTCATCTTCATCATCATCATCAGAATCTAAGAATCTAAAGATGCTTCATCAAGCTCATCAAGTTCAACAAGTGGATCATCATCTTCAACTTCAAGCTCAACAGCAAGCAGTAGTGAAAGCAAACCAAGTACAGAAAGTTCTAAGGAAAAGAATTGTCTGATGATGCTTTCCAAGACAAGGTTCAAAGCGAATTCGAACAAGTTTATCAACAAAACGCTCAGGTAGTCCTAGCATGGCTTTCTTCTCACATGTGACTGACACAGCAGGTGGTAACACTGAAATAAGAAAGATACTGAAAGCAAAGCCCTTTACCTTCAAGGTGAAACGCCAAAGGCTAAAGATATTGTTGATGGACCTAAAGATGGTGCCAAAACGGAAGTCAATGCCAAGGCTCTCGCTCAAAAGATTTATGATGTTCTTAACAGTGATAGTAAGATGTCAGATCTTATCAAGGCAAGATATGCCCAAATCCAGGTAAATTATAAGGGTGATAAGTGGGCTTTCAACGTTGATGTTTACAAAGAAAAAGAAAGTTCATCATCAAGCACTGAAAAATCATCTGAATCTAAGGCTTCATCAAGTGTTGAACGCTCATCATCAAGTTCTTCAAGCCACACTGAAACAGACTCAGAGGCAACTTTCTCTGACCTAACTGGTGACGAATAGAGAGGGGCAAGACATGTCAAAGAGAAATATCATTATTAGTGTTGTTCTTGCTTGTCTCTTGGTTACGGGAGCTGGATTTGGTGCTTTCTATTACTGGGGAACGCACCATTTAGATAGTGTTGTACCTGGTAAGGTTTACCAATACTCAAGTACTCTAAACGGTGAGGTCAATAATCGTGTCATGTATGTAGCTTTCCAAGAAGGCGGTAACAAGGCACTTGTGAGTCAGGATCGTACGACAGTGGTTAATGCTGCTAAGAGCCAAACAGATTTTGACAAGGCCTATAATGACCAAACAGCTAAGTGGGAATACAGCGTGACAAAGACAACATTGACTCTCGGTAAAAAAGAGGACGATCAATTGTCACAATGGCAGTACAACAAGGTCTTTGCTTATGGTGACCACTTCACATCAAAAGACTTCTATTATCAGATTGCCAAAGGTGGTCAGGGTGAAGTCAAACAAAAAATGACCTTTAAAGAAATTAAATGTGTCTGAATAGACAAAATGCTTTAGGTTTGGGACAAATTGTTCCAAACCTTTTTATCTTCAAAACACGAATAATCTTTTCTTATGGGGTCGAAAATTGAAATAAGAGGGCAAAACGGTATAATAAGACTGTTTGGGCAATTGCACTCTGATAAAAAACAGATTAGTAAGATTGCCCCTAGACAGTTGACTTAAAGCTTACTTTTGCAAGACCTAGGATTAAATTAGGAGCTGACTGATATTGCAGTCTAGTTGTTAGATCTCTTAACTTACCTAAGTCTCTGACAAGAGAATGATATAAGAAAGAACGGACAGATGATTACCTCTATTGTTTTTGACGTTGACGATACTATTTACGACCAACAGGCACCTTATCGTATTGCCATGGAAAAATGTTTCCCTGACTTTGATATGAGTCACATGAATCAAGCCTACATTCGTTTCCGCCACTATTCTGATGTTGGTTTTCCACGTAATGGCAGGTATGGACAACCGAGTATTTCCGTTTTGGCGCTGTAAAGAGACCCTTTTGGAGTTTGGCTACCGTGAAATTGATGAAGAAACGGGTAACCATTTCCAAGAGGTTTACGAGCATGAGTTGGAAAATATCACCATGCTTGATGAGATGCGCATGACCCTTGATTTCCTAAAGGAAAAAAATGTTCCTATGGGTATTATTACCAATGGACCAACAGAGCACCAACTTAAAAAGGTTAAGAAGTTGGGACTTTATGATTACGTTGATCCTAAGCGTGTCATCGTCAGTCAGGCGACAGGTTTCCAAAAGCCTGAGAAGGAAATCTTCAACCTCGCAGCTGAGCAATTTGACATGAATCCATCGACGACACTCTATGT
>JBKWCO010000035.1:0-10682 GCA_046975465.1 Streptococcus sp.
AAATCACTGTTATCCGTCGCGGTAAGAAGAAAAACTTTGTTTTAACTTACTAATTTATGACCATTCTCACTCCCTAGTGGAGTGATTTTTTTTACACACAAAGCCATAAGCTTAACACCTAATCACTTTCTTAAGAACACAAAAAACCAGCACTAGGCTGGTTTTTGAGACTATCACATTAGTTATAGATTTTGAATGCGTCATCGTCGTTTTGACCAACGAATGGCATTGCTTTACGCAATTCAGCACCAACTTTTTCGATTTCAAGGTTAGCAGCTTCTTCACGGTAAGCAGTAAGTTTTGGACGTCCAGCCTTGTAGTCGTTAACGAAGTCGTTAGCGAATTTACCGTTTTGGATGTCAGCAAGAACTGCTTTCATATTTTCTTTCACTTGTTCAGTGATAACACGTGGACCTGATACGTAGTCACCGAATTCAGCAGTGTTAGAAATTGATTGACGCATTTTCTTGAATCCACCTTCGTAGATCAAGTCAACGATCAATTTCATTTCGTGAAGCACTTCAAAGTAAGCCAATTCTGGAGCATATCCAGCTTCAGTCAAGACTTCAAAACCAGCTTCGATAAGGGCAGTCAAACCACCACAAAGAACTGCTTGTTCACCAAACAAATCTTCTTCAGTTTCTTCTTTGTATGTTGTTTCAAGAAGACCAACACGTGCTGCACCAACACCTTTACACCAGTCCATAGCGATGTCTTTAGCGTTACCTGTAGCATCTTGGTATACTGCGTAAAGTGCAGGAACACCAAAACCTTCTTCAAATGTACGACGTACCAAGTGACCTGGTCCTTTAGGAGCACACATGAAAACATCAACATCTTTAGGAACTTTGATGAATTCGAAGTGGATGTTAAATCCGTGTGCGAAACCAACAGCATTACCAGCTTCAAGGTTTGGAGCAATTTCTGCTTCGTAAAGTTCTTGTTGGATTTCGTCTGGAGCCAAGATCATGATAACATCAGCCAATTTAGTTGCTTCTGCTACTGTGTAAGTATCAAAACCATCTTCTTTAGCTTTATCAAATGATTTACCTGGACGAACACCGATGATCACATCGTGACCTGTATCACGCAAGTTTTGTGCATGCGCATGACCTTGTGAACCGTAACCGATAACGGCGATTTTTTTACCGTCAAGTGCTGCTACTTTTACGTCTTTTTCATATTCCATTTGAACTGCCATAGTAATATGTCTCTTTTCTAAAAAAATAATTTATTGCCTTTTTAAGGCTGGGTTAACAAATTTAAGTTGGATTTTTTAATCACGGGTAAATCCAGTAGCACCCGTACGAGCGATATTCTTGATTCCGTAAGGACGAATAACTCGTAGAAGCGCCTCGCTCTTTTCAGCATCACCAGTCATCTGGATAGTGATAGAGCTTGGTGCCACATCAACCACCGAAGCACGGAAAGGTTGAATAATCGCCAAGATTTCAGCACGTTTAGAGGTTGGTGCTGATACCTTAACTAGGATAACTTCACGTTCCAAGTGTGGCTGATCCGTGATATCACGGATGCGAATCACATCAATCTGACGATTAAGCTGTTTGATGATTTGTTCCACTTCATTTTGAGAATTCACATCAATAATAATCGTAATACGTGAAACGTTAGGATCCTCAGAAGCCCCTACAGAGATACTTTCAATATTAACTTGACGTCGTGAAAGAACACCTGTGAAGCGGTTAAGGACACCTGAACGGTTCTGAAGTTTAGCTGTTAACATTCTACGCATTGAACTTCACCCCCAACATTTCGTGATTACTCTTACCAGCCGGAACGATTGGCAAGACATGCTCTTTACGAGAGATATCCACCTCGATGAACATTGGCACGTCTTCCTTGATAACTTCCAAATCCTGATCAATTGTCTCTGGATTATCAAACTTGTAAGACTTAATGCCGTAAGCTTGAGCCATCAATTGAAAATCTGGAAGGGTATCAAAGATAGACTCTGATGTACGCCCTTCGTAGAAGGACTCTTGCCATTGACGTACCATACCAAGTGAGTGGTTATTCAACATAACAACCTTGATTGGCACCTTGTAAATATTTAAGATAGCCAATTCTTGGTTCGTCATTTGGAAACCACCATCACCAACAAAGAGGATAACTTCTTTATCAGGATTAGCAATTTTAGCACCAATTGCTGCTGGGACACCGAATCCCATTGTTCCAAGACCACCTGAAGTCACCAATTGACGCTCATTTTGGTATGGATAATACTGAGCTGTCCACATTTGATGTTGCCCAACGTCAGTGACAACAACTGCATCACCCTTAGTCAATTCACCGATACGCTCGATAACTGCCTGAGGCTGTACCATACGTTCTTTCTTATCGTAAGAACGTACACGCTCTTTGTCTTTTGTAACTTTTTCAATCCATTTTTCAGTGTTATTCTTAACCACTGGCTCTGCCAAGAGCATTTCAAGAGCTTGCTTGGCATCACCAACAACTGGAAGGTCCACTGCAATAATTTTACCAATTTCAGCTGGATCTACATCAATATGGACAACCTTAGCATTCTTAGCAAATGTTTTAGGATTACCTGTCAAACGGTCATCAAAACGACAACCAATGGCAATCATAAAATCAGCATCGGTCATAGCAATGTTAGCTGCATATGAACCGTGCATACCACCCATACCCAAGAAGAGGGGGTGACTAGTAGCAATTGTCCCTTGACCTAAAAGACTTGTAACAACTGGGATTTGGTAGCGTTCTGCAAAAGCAACTAGCTCCTTAGCAGATTCAGAATAAGACACCCCACCTCCAGCTACGATAACTGGTTTTTTAGCCTTGCCCAACTGTTTCAAGATTTTCTTGATTTGCATTTCGTTTGGTCTTAGCGTCGGTTGGTAACTTGGAAGATTAATTTCAGGATCGTTGATGAAGGCTGTTTCCTTAGCCACGACATCTTTAGGGAGGTCGATAACAACTGGACCAGGACGACCAGTTATTGCAATATGAACCGCTTCCCTAATAATACGAGGAATATCAGCTGTATCGCGAATCTGATAATTGTATTTTGTAATCGGCATGGTAATTCCGACAATGTCAGCCTCTTGGAAGGCATCCTTACCAATACCTGGTGTTGCTACCTGACCAGTAAAGACTAGGAGAGGTACGCTATCACTCATAGCATCTGCAATCCCTGTAATAGCATTAGTGGCACCAGGACCACTCGTTACAAGAGCAACACCGAGTTTACCAGTTGATTTGGCATAACCTTCAGCTTCGTGCAGACTTCCTTGCTCATGACGAGATAAGATATGATTAATCTTGTCATTTTTGTAAATAGCATCATACAAAGGAAGAACCGCTCCGCCAGGATATCCAAAGATAGTTGAAATCCCAAGTTCAAGAAGTGTATCAAGAATCAAATCAGCACCAGAGCGTGCTTCTTCAAGTTCAATTTTCTTCACATGGACCTCCTTTAGTAGTTGTTTTTTTCGAATTGTCTAAAAATTCAAAACCTTGTATACTATGATAACATTTTTAACCAAATTTGCAAGGGGTTAGGAGAAAAATATCACAAACTCTTTGGAAAGAATGGTTTTAGTCCTTCTCCTGTGCTTGACGTTCTGCCTTACGCTCTTCAAACTCTTCATCACTCATCAATGTTCCACCGACATTAGCAGATTTGGCAAAGCTGTGTAACGACGCAACCAACCACTTGAAATTTTTGATTTGAACGGCTTCAAGTGTTTACGACGTTCTTCAAGTGTTGCATCATCGACAAGCAAATCGATGGTACGATTTGGAAGATCAATCACAATTTCATCGCCATCTTCTATTAGGGCGATATTACCACCTTCTGCTGCTTCTGGAGAAACGTGACCAATAGCAATACCACGAGTCGCTCCTGAGAAACGACCATCCGTAATCAGAGCCACATCCTTACCAAGACCGCGTCCGACAATCTTAGAAGTTGGTGCCAACATTTCTGGCATACCAGGTCCACCCTGAGGACCCTCGTAACGAATGACAACGACATGTCCCTTCTTAACTGTTCCATGTCAATCAACTCAAGGGCTTGATCTTGTGAATCACAACAAATAGCTTTACCGCGGAAAGTTTTAACAGATGGATCTACACCACCGACCTTGATAACAGCTCCATCCTGAGCAATATTTCCGTAAAGGATAGACAAACCACCAACTGGTGAAATAGGATGCTCAATCGGATGGATAATTTCTTCATTTTTAATTTCAGCACCAGCTACGTTTTCTTTCAAGGTTTTACCAGTAACTGTAATACGGTCACCCTTAATGGCACCTTTCTTGATCAACTGATTAATAATGGCTGGAACACCACCTGCTTCATGTACATCATGCATGGTATAGATGCTGGAGGGAGCAATTTTAGAGAGATAAGGTGTCTTCTTAGCAATATCATTAATGTCCTTAAGGTCATAGTCAATACCAGCCTCACGCGCAATAGCAAGGGTATGAAGGACAGTATTGGTTGAACCACCCATGGCCATATCTAGAGCAAAAGCATCATCGATAGCTTCTTTGGTCACAATATCACGTGGGCGAACATTATTTTTGATGTTATCCATCAATTTTGTGGCTGCTTGACGAACCAATTCACGACGTTCATCTGAAACGGCTAGGATAGTACCATTACCTGGAAGTGCAAGACCCAAAACTTCCATCAAACAGTTCATTGAGTTGGCAGTAAACATTCCTGAACATGAACCACAAGTTGGACAGGCATTTTTTTCCAAATAATCGAGCTCTTTCTTGCTCATATCTCCAGCCTGATAAGTACCTACAGCTTCAAACAAACTTGATAGCGTAGCCTGATGACCAGTCATGTCAACGCCACCCTTCATAGGGCCACCTGAGCAAAATACCGCTGGCACATTCGTACGCATGGCTGCCAAAATCATCCCTGGCGTAATCTTATCACAGTTAGGAATATAGAAAACCCCGTCAAACCAGTGGGCATTAATAACTGTTTCTGCTGAATCGGCAATCAATTCACGAGATGGAAGACTGTAACGCATCCCAATATGCCCCATGGCAATCCCATCATCCACACCAATGGTATTAAACTCAAAAGGAATACCGCCAGCCTCGCGGATAGCTTCCTTGGCAATATCTGCTAATTCACGCAAGTGAACATGCCCTGGAACAATATCAATATAAGAGTTACAAATAGCAATGAAAGGCTTTTGCATATCCTTGGCAGATTTAACTTGCCCAGTCGCATACAAAAGTCCGCGTGCTGGTGCCTTATCAACACCAACTTTAATCATATCACTTCTCATGATGTTACCTTCAATCTATAAAATTTCTTACAACATATGTTACCACTTTGGAAAGTAATGTCAAGGAATTTTCAGAATATTTCTGTAATTTCGAAAAGATGTCCCAGCCGTATCAAAACTGACAAAACAAAAAGGAAGCTCTAAGACTTCCTAAATGATTATTTCAATATTATTCAACACTAAAGAGGTATGGATAAACTGGTTGGTCTCCTTGGAAGATTTCAACTTCGATATCTTCGTGAGCCTCTTCCAATTTTTCCGCAAGTGCTTGAGCTTGTTCTTGATTACCTTCTTCGCCGACATAAATCATAACAATTTCACTGTCTTCGTCAATCATCTTGTCAAAAGTGTCAAGAAGGGCTTGATCCATATCTGGTGTAGACACAAGGATCTTACCATCAACCATACCAAGGATATCATTTTCATGAATCTCAAGTCCGTCAATAGTTGTGTCACGTACCGCCAAGGTCACGCTACCACTTGTTACATCTGAAAGACTAGCTGTCATAGCTTCAACATTCGCTTCGATACTTTGGCTAGGATCAAAAGCAAGCAAGCTTGTAAAGCCTTGTGGTACTGTACGCGTTTCAACAACTGCCGCATTGACATCTACTACTTCAGCAGCTGATTGTGCTGCCATAAAGATGTTTTTATTGTTTGGCAAGATGATAACATTCTTAGCATTAACCTGCTCAATAGCCTTAACAATATCTTCTGTCGATGGGTTCATTGTTTGACCACCTGAAATCACATAGTCAACACCTTGTGATTTGAAGATATCTGCAAGCCCATCTCCAGCAACAACTGCAATAAGAGCAAAGTCTTTAGGAGCAGAAGGTGCAGCTTGGATAGCTTCTTCTTTTTGAACTTGTGCATCGTGTTGGTTACGCATGTTGTCAACCTTAACTTTGACAAGAGCCCCATATTTAAGACCTTCTTGCATGACAAGACCTGGATCCTCAGTGTGGACGTGAACTTTGACAATTTCATCGTCATTAACAACAAGGAGAGAATCCCCAAGGTTGCTCAAGTAATTTTGGAACTCTTCATAGTCAAAGTCCTTCACATAAGTTGGACCTTGTTTGAGACCAATCATGATTTCCGTACAGTAACCAAAAGTAATGTCTTCTGTTGCAACATGACCAGCAACTGACTTATGATGTTCTGCATTGATCATCTCTGTCATCGTAGCAGGTGTCGCTTGGAAGTCCTCTGAAGCGATATACTCACCTGTGAGGGCTGACAAGAAACCTTCATAAATGAAGACCAAACCTTGACCACCTGAGTCTACCACACCAACTTCTTTCAAAACTGGAAGCATCTCTGGTGTCTTAGCCAAGGCAGCCTTAGCTCCATCGAGAGCTGCACGCATAACCTCAACAGCATCATTTGTAGATTCAGCTTTCTTAATCGCTGCTGAAGCTGCACCACGTGATACTGTAAGGATTGTTCCTTCAACAGGTTTCATAACAGCTTTATAAGCAACTTCAACCCCTGCTTGGAAGGCATGAGCTAGATCTTGGCCGTCAAGTTCCGTTTTGTCCTTGATACTTTGACCAAATCCACGGAACAATTGTGAGGTGATAACACCTGAGTTACCACGGGCACCCATCAAAAGACCTTTAGACAAAATCTGACCAACTTCACCAACTGTTGAAGCTGATTGATCTGCGACAGCTTTAGCTCCGTTATCCATAGTCATTCCCATGTTTGTTCCAGTATCTCCATCTGGTACTGGGAAGACATTGAGTGAATTCACATATTCTGCTTGCTTACCTAGACGTGTTGCTGCCGCTTGGACCATCTCCTGAAGCAAGCTTGTTGTAATTTTAGACACTAGTTTTCTCCTACGACTTTAATATTTTGAACGTAAACATTTACTGTTTCAGCCTTGATACCGAGTTGATTCTCAAGATTAAATTTCACACGTTCTTGAATATTTTTTGAAACCTCACTAATCTTAACACCGTAACTCATAACAGTGTAGACATCAACAGTGATACCTGCATCAGTAGATTTCACGACAACTCCTTTTGCGTAGTTTTCTTTTCCAAGAAGTGCTTGAAAATTATCTCGGATAGCACTCTTACTTGCCATACCGACAACGCCAAAAATTTCTGTTGCTGAACCGCCAACTACTGTTGCGATGACATCATCTGACAATTCGATTTGACCATCTTTTGTATTGATTTTTACAGTCATAATTACTACCTCAAAAAGTTTTTATCAGCTTATTTTACCATATTCGAGCCTACTTGTAAAAAATAAGAAGAAGATACCCTTTGAATAAGAGTATCTCCTCAGTATTTATCCTTAAAACTTTCTCTTTACGAGATAACGACGGTACATCACGTAGAGGAAGATCGCACGCCATACATTATCAACAACGGTTGCAATCCAGACTCCGGCAAGACCCAGTCCTAGACTCACCCCAAGGAAGTATCCTGAGAAAATTCGGATAATCCACATCCCAATAGTTGTCGCATAGAAAGGCATCTTAGCCTTACCCAGACCTTGCCAAACTGCTGTGTAGACTAGAGTCCCCGAAGTCACAGGATTCCCAAGGAAAGAATAAAGAATAACTACCTGACTAGCCGCAATAGCTGCTTTATTATCTGTAAAGAGACCCGATAATCCTTGGCCAAAGAGCAAGATACTCCCTGAAACCAGAACCATCAAGAAGGTGGAAATCCAATAAGACTCTCGTATAATACGCTTCATCTGCGTCTTATCCCCTCGACCCAGACTATTGGCAACCAAGATAACCGTAGCCGTTGCGACTCCCATACCAGGCATATAGTTAAACTGGGTGAGATTTTCACCAATGGCATTACCACCGACAACGGCTGTACCAAAGGTAACAATAATAGCCACGATGACCACATCTCCAGCACGCATCATCAGTCGTTCACCTGCTGCTGGCAGGGCAATCCCCAACAACTCCTCTGTTAAAGGTTTGTAACTTCAACTGCTTCACATCCAGTTTCATCGCTGCCATAGTATCACTGTCCCAACCAGACGAGAGAAAACCGTAGCTGTAGCTACCCCAATAATCCCCCAATGTCCCACAAAGATGGCTAAAGAAGATAAAATAGCATTAAGAACATTGGTCAAAAGACTGACGACCATGGAAATACGAGGCCGTCCCTTGGCCCGTAGGATGTTACCAAAAGTAGTCATCAAGGCTAAGAAGACCACTCCTCCACCGACAAGAGCAAGGTAGAGACTACCAGCCTGAGTCACAGATTGCTCAGTACCTAAAAGATTAAGAATGGCCCCACCACCAAAAATGGAAAGTAGACCAAGGATGAGACTAAGAGCAAGGGTAATAATAATAGCATCCCAAGTGTCTCGGTTAGTCGCTTTAACATCACCTTTTCCTAAACTTCTGGCAATGACACTGGCACTTGAGGCTCCTAGAGCAATAAAGATAGCTTGGTAAATCGTAATGATATTATTGGCTACGGAAACCCCCGATATAGCGACAATACCAACCTGGGCCACTAGGTAAGAATCGACAACCCCCATCAACATTTGTAGAAGGTTTTCGGCCATAGCAGGCAAGGCTATGTTTAGAATTTTCTTTGTTTCTGTCATAATATTCTTTTCTATATTGATAAAAATAGGGCTGATTTCTCAGCTCCTATTTTTTTATTCTTATACACCAAGATAGCTTTCAACTGCTTTTTGCATATCAGCTGCCGCAACAACTGTTTTATGGCGAACTTCTGCATGTTCAAGTCCATCTACAGCCGCTGGGATAGCTACACCTGAAAGTTGGTGCAAATCTTCTACTGCTTTGAAATCATCCCCACTATCTTTACCAGTAACAGCTGAAACAGCCACACGTGGGAATTTGTATGGGCTAGCTGTTGAAGCGATAACTGTTGGTGTGTGGTCATCTGTCTTTTGAACGTATGCTTCGTAAACAGCTGAGGCAACCGCTGTGTGAGGATCTTCAATATATTTGTCTTCTCATAAACACGTTTGATTTCAGCAGCTGTTTCATCCTCAGTGCAAAACCAGCTGCAAAAAGTCAAAATATCTTGATTGCATCAGCCAAAGTATACTCACCCTTAGTCACAAGCGCATCCATAAGTTCTTTAGTCTTAGTGCATCATTACCAAGAAGGTGGAAAATCAAGCGTTCCAAGTTAGAAGATACCAAGATATCCATTGAAGGACTTGTTGTCACCTTGAAGTCACGTTTCTTGTCGTAAGTACCTGTTGCAAGAAGTCTGTAAGAACGTTATTTTCGTTAGAGCACAGATTAATTTGCCAACTGGACACCAATTTGACGTGCATAATAAGCTGCCAAGATGTTACCAAAGTTTCCTGTTGGTACTGTGAAGTTAACCTTATCCCCATTTTTGATATGACCTGCCTTCACCAACTGCGCATAGGCATACACATAGTAAACCACTTGTGGTACCAAACGACCAACGTTCATTGAGTTAGCTGATGAGAATTGCGTATGATGAGCTAACAATTTCTCACGCAAATCAACATCATTAAACATACGTTTCACATCTGTTTGGGCATCATCAAAGTTACCATCAATGGCAATAACGTGAGTATTAGCTCCTGTTTGAGTGGTCATTTGCAATTCTTGGATTTTTGAAACACCGTCTTTTGGATAAAAGACAATGATTTCAGTTCCAGGAACATCTGCAAAACCAGCCATAGCAGCCTTACCAGTGTCACCTGATGTCGCTGTCAAGATGACAATCTTATTATCAACACCTTGCTTTTTAGCTGATGTTGTTAGCAAGTATGGCAAGATTGAAAGGGCCATATCTTTGAAAGCGATGGTAGAACCATGGAAAAGTTCAAGGTTGTAGTGGTTCTTAAGTTTAACTACTGGTGCAATGGCAGCTGTATCAAACTTGTCATCATAAGCATTTGTGATACAGTAATCCAATTCCTCTTCAGTAAAATCATCCAAGAAAGCTGACAAGACTAATTTAGCAACTTCTTGGTAAGAAGCGTCTTTCAATTGATCAAAGTCCAAAGTAACCTCAGGCGTTGACAACGGTGTGAACAAGCCACCATCTGTTGCCAAACCTTGAAGAATAGCCTGACTAGCTGTTACTTTATTATTTTCGTCACGTGTTGATTGGTATACAAGTGTCATGGTAAATCCTCTTTTTAGATAGTCTGTGGCTCTATTGTAACATAATTGTCAGAATATTTCTACACGTTTTGTGACTTGTGAAAAAATCATTCGGATATCACCCTATTTTCTCCTCTCAAAGACATGAAAAAATGGCTCTATAATTTCTGTAGTGGGTAAAATCACTGTAGAGATTATAGAGCTTTTTGAATGCAGACAAAAAGTCCCATAAGAACTATAATGAAAAGCAACCAAACCATCATTAGGAAGA
>JBKWCO010000036.1:0-10427 GCA_046975465.1 Streptococcus sp.
GAGAGAAAGCCTTAAGAATTCGGTCTTTTTTCATTAGATTTTCTTATCTAAGCATTAAAATTGATAGTTTATCAATAGTCATTCTAAATAGCAGTAGTATCATGTTCTATTTATCTTTAAGTACAAGTAAAATGACTGATTTCAGATTTTAAAACACTCATTTCTAACTAACTATCTTAAAAAATTGAAGTGACTTTTCTAAAAATTATGAAAAATCATCAGATTTTATTGAAAAAATGCTTTCAATGTTTTAGAATTAAGCTATAAATGGGAAAAAGGAGTCTTTTTATTATGGACAAAAAAGTACATTATAAAATGCACAAAGTTAAGAAACAATGGGTAACCATCGCCGTGGCAGGATTGTCAGTAGGTGCGGTCTCAGCTGTTTCTTTAGGACTAACGACGGTGTCGTTCAGGCCGACGAACACACGGATGCTAACGTAGCCATCCCCGATATTACTGTTGACACGGGTACTGTATCTAATGATACAGCAACAACTCAAGATCCAACAGCAGTAGTTGCGACAACAAATGATGTCACTACTGACCAAGCAGCACCAGTAGCAACATTTGCTTTGACAACGGATACAACTAACACAGCAGCAACCAATGCAGTAGATACAACTGCACCAACTGTTACGGACCGTGCGGTTGATACGGCTACCCCAGTTGGTACGGATCGTGCGGTTGATACGGCTACCCCAGTTGGTACGGACGTGCGGTTGATACGGCTACCCCAGTTGGTACGGATCGTGCAGTAGATCCAACAACACCAGCTGCTACGACAGACCGTGCAGCCAATACTACAACTGACACAACAACAGTTACTGATCGCGCAGCGACAACTGAACGTCGTGCGACTGGTGCTCGCCGTGGTCCTACAGGAGGCCGTCGTGCTACCCCAGTTAACGGCAATACAAATAATGCCAACAATACTGTCACAGTAGTAAATAACGACCTTCCAGCAACTAACAATGTCGTAACTGATGGTCCAAGCCACATCAAAACAATCGATGGTAAACAATACTACGTTGAAGATGATGGCACTATTCGTAAGAACTATGTCCTTGAACGTATCGGTGGAAGCCAATACTTTAACGCTGAAACTGGTGAATTGTCTAACCAAAAAGAATACCGTTTCGACAAGAAGGTGGAACAATTCATCAGCTGATAGCACAAACACAAACGTTACTGTAAATGGTGACAAGAATGCCTTTTATGGTACAACTGATAAAGATATCGAACTTGTTGATGGTTACTTCTGCCAACACATGGTACCGTCAAAGAAATCTTGAAAGATGGTAAAGAGTGGACTGCTTCAACTGAAAATGACAAACGTCCATTGCTTACAGTTTGGTGGCCAAGCAAGGCTATCAAGCGAGCTACCTCAACTACATGAAGGAGCAAGGTCGTACCAATCAGACCTATACGTCATTCAACTCTGAAACTCAGATGGACCAAGCGCGGCGAGTTCAAAAGCGTATTGAAGAACGTATTGCGCGTGAGTAACTGACTGGTTGCGTACAACTATCAAAAATTTCGTGAAGACCCAACCAGGTTGGATTCAACTTCTGAAATCTTGATAATAGTGACCACTTGCAAGGTGGTGCCCTTCTCTATAACAACGATAGTCGTAAACCATGCTAATTCTGATTATCGTCTCTTGAACCGCACACCAACTAGCCAAACAGGTAAACACAATCCTAAGTATACTAAGGATACAAGTAACGGTGGTTTCGAGTTCTTGTTGGCAAATGATATCGATAACTCAAATCCAGCGGTTCAGGCTGAGCAGTTGAACTGGCTCCACTACATCATGAACATCGGTACTATTACTGGTGGTTCTGAAGATGAAAACTTCGATGGTGTTCGTGTCGATGCCGTGGATAATGTCAATGCTGACCTTCTCCAAATTGCTTCAGATTATTTCAAAGCTAAATATGGTGCTGATCAAAGTCAAGATCAAGCCATTAAACACTTGTCTATCTTGGAAGCATGGTCTCACAACGATGCCTATTACAATGAAGATAAGGTGCTCAATTGCCAATGGATGACCCTATGCACAGCATTGGTGTATTCCTCTTGCGTCCAATTGGTAACCGCTCAGGGGTTGAACCACTCATTTCAAATAGTTTGAATGACCGTTCTGAAAGTGGTAAAAACTCTAAACGCATGGCTAACTACGCCTTTGTTCGTGCTCACGATTCAGAGGTACAATCAATCATTGGTCAAATCATCAAAAATGAAATCAACCCTCAATCAACAGGGAATACCTTCACGCTTGATGAAATGAAGAAAGCCTTTGAAATCTACAACAGAGACATGCGTAGTGCTAACAAGCAATACACACAATATAATATTCCATCAGCATACGCCTTGATGCTTACGCATAAGGACACTGTGCCACGTGTTTACTATGGAGACATGTACACAGATGATGGTCAATACATGGCCCAAAAATCACCATATCATGATGCTATTTCTACGCTCTTGCAAGCTCGTATTCGTTATGCGGCTGGTGGTCAAGACATGAAGATGAGTTACGTAGGTTCAGGAAATACCAATGGTTGGGATGCTTCGGTGTCTTAACATCAGTCCGTTACGGTAAAGGAGCGAACAACGCTTCAGATGCTGGTACTGCTGAAACTCGTAACCAAGGGATGGCTGTCATTCTTTCAACCAACCTGCCCTTCGTTTGAATAGCAATTTGACAATCAACATGGGTGCAGCTCACAGAAACCAAGCCTATCGTCCGTTGCTTTTGACAACCTCCAATGGTGTTGCCTCTTACTTGAATGATGGCGATGCTAACGGTATTGTGAAGTATACTGATGCTAATGGTTATTTGACCTTCAATCCAGGTGAAATCAGTGGTGTTCGTAATGCTCAAGTTGATGGCTATTTGCGTTTGGGTACCATTAGGTGCTTCTGAAAATCAAGACGTGCGTGTGGCAGCAAGCAAATCTAAGAATAGCAGTGGTTTGGTCTATGATTCCTCAGCTGCCTTGGATTCACAGGTCATCTACGAAGGCTTCTCAAACTTCCAAGACTTCGTCCAAGACCCATCACAATACACTAACAAGAAGATTGCTGAAAATGCAAACCTCTTCAAATCATGGGGTATCACATCATTCGAATTTGCTCCACAATACGTTTCAAGTGATGACGGTACCTTCCTTGACTCAGTTATTCAAAATGGTTATGCCTTCTCAGACCGTTATGACATTGGTATGAGTAAGGACAACAAGTATGGTTCATTAGCTGACTTGAAAGCAGCGCTTAAGTCACTCCACGCTGTAGGTATCTCAGCGATTGCTGACTGGGTTCCAGACCAAATCTACAACCTTCCGGGTGATGAAGTGGTCACTGCAACTCGTGTTAATAACTACGGAGAAACTAAAGATGGTGCCATCATCGACCATAGCCTTTATGTTGCTAAAACACGTACTTTTGGTAATGATTACCAAGGTAAATATGGTGGTGCCTTCCTTGATGAATTGAAACGTCTCTACCCACAAATCTTTGACCGTGTTCAAATCTCTAACGGTAAACGCATGACTACTGACGAGAAGATTACGAAGTGGTCTGCGAAGTACATGAATGGTACTAACATTCTTGACCGCGGCTCAGAGTACGTACTTAAGAATGGCCTCAACGGTTACTACGGTACAAATGGCGGTAAGGTTAGTCTTCCAAAAGTAGTAGGAAGCAACCAATCAACAAATGGAGATAATCAAAATGGTGACGGCAGTGGTAAGTTTGAAAAACGTCTCTTCTCTGTAAGATACCGTTATAACAATGGCCAATATGCTAAGAATGCCTTCATCAAAGATAACGACGGAAATGTTTACTACTTTGATAACTCAGGTCGCATGGCAGTCGGAGAAAAGACTATCGATGGTAAACAATACTTCTTCCTCGCTAATGGTGTGCAATTGCGTGATGGTTATCGTCAAAACCGTAGAGGTCAAGTATTCTACTACGACCAAAACGGTGTCTTGAATGCAAATGGTAAACAAGATCCAAAACCAGAACCAAAACCAGATAATAATACTTTTAGCCGTAACCAATTTATCCAAATCGGTAACAACGTTTGGGCATACTATGATGGTAATGGTAAACGTGTGACTGGTCGTCAAAACATCAACGGTCAAGAACTCTTCTTTGATAACAATGGTGTCAAGTCAAAGGTCGTACAGCCCAGGTTGATGGTGTTACTCGTTACTATGATGCTAACTCAGGTGAGATGGCTCGTAACCGATTCGCAGAAATCGAACCAGGTGTTTGGGCTTACTTCAATAATGATGGTACGGCTGTAAAAGGTTCACAAAACATCAATGGTCAAGACCTCTACTTTGATCAAAATGGCCGTCAGGTCAAAGGTGCTTTGGCAAACGTAGATGGCAACCTTCGTTACTATGATGTAAACTCAGGTGAGCTTTACCGTAATCGATTCCACGAAATTGATGGTAGCTGGTATTACTTCGATGGTAATGGTAATGCTGTCAAAGGCATGGTTAATATCAATGGTCAAAACCTCCTCTTTGATAACAATGGTAAACAAATCAAAGGTCATTTGGTTCGCGTGAACGGTGTTGTTCGTTACTTTGATCCAAATTCAGGTGAAATGGCTGTCAACCGTTGGGTTGAAGTGAGTCCAGGATGGTGGGTTTACTTTGACGGTGAAGGCCGAGGTCAAATTTAATCGTTTCTAAACTGTATGAACCGAGACAGTAGTCTCGGTTTTTATGGCGTAATCAGTGATAAGTTATTTACCTAAAGTTAATCCTAAATCGAAAAGAGCGCTCTACCTGCAGATAGGAGAGATAGATTCCCCCAGTCTAGAGTATAACTGTTAGAAAGAGGCTAGTGGCTGGCACTTAAATACAACAAAACCAAAAAAATATAGCTTGTCATTAATTGATGACAAGCTATTGAGAAGCACAAAGTCACTTTATACTAAATAGTAATACTAGTTGTTCTTGCTGTCTCTTTGAAGAGATGCGGGCATGGCTTGTATTAAGACTATTAAGGTATTCATCCCCAAGGATGATGAATGGTATTTTAGGTGATAGTGAGTTTCTTAAAAAAGGATCACTTTAAAAGCATTAATCCATTAAAGATTCGTCATTTATCATATCGGTGTAATCTCATTTTGATGTCACTTTCATAAAACATTTGATAGATATTACACATTAAAACGCTATTTTTTCACTTGGGGGTTAAAATGATTAAAGTTCTTACACCTTACTTGTAAAAATTCGATTCTCGTATTATAGTATATATAAGAGATATCAAAAAATTTAATTTTTTGATAAAAGCTTGTTAGCTTCTCTGAGGGAAAATGAAATCTTAATAGAAAAGATTTCCATGAGAACTTGGCAAGTATAGGATTTTATTTCTCATAAAAAGAAGAAAGGGGGAGTATTTTTGAGAGCCTATAGGGAAGATGCGACTGAAGCAGCAGCAAGAACTGCCGAAGAGCATATTGCACATAAATCAGTGGACTCTGATTTAGTTGATACTATAGATCTTTCTATGTTGTTGACTAGTAATAAGCGTCACCTAACCACAGTGCCCCTTCTCATTTAGACTTTGCCAGAGCCAGAGCAGACGAAGCCTTCTTTTGATAATCATGATGGTAGTGCAACAGTAAGTATTTCATCTAAACAAGAAATTATTTTTCAAGGAGCGGATTCGCAAACTCCAGATTCTGAAGTCATGGAAAAACATGTCTTTACGGGAACTAGAGATAGGAAGACTGGTTTAATCGAATGGGACAAGGACAGTTATACCTATCCTAAGATATCGGTACCAGTTGTCCAGGGCTATTTCGCTGACCAAAAGGAAGCGGGTTTTAACGTTGTCACGCCCTATGTGCCAACGGTAACGGAACATGTGACCTATAGGAAATTGGGACGCATTATCCCTGTGACAGAAGATGGGGAATATATTCCAGGTGCTTTGACTAAGCAGTATAACAATAACAAAAAAGATCCACGAAAGGCGGGTGAGACAGCAACACCAGCTGTTCAAGATTATATGACAGATATTAAAAGTGTAGTACCGAACAAACCAGGAGGGGATACTCCGGTTGTGTATCGTAAAATTTTCAAGAAAGCCAGCATCACCTATATTGATGAAACTACCGGAGCTTACTTGGTTAGTGACCAGTTGACCGGTGAATTGGGTGAAGCGATTGAATACGGAACAGCAACACGTATCAAGACTTTCAAGGACATGGGATATGACTTGATTCAGGACGAATTCCCTAAAGATGCCATTTTTGATGACAAGGATATTGATGATCAAGAGTGGTTTGTCCTCTTGCAACACGATGTTGCCAAGATAGGGCCTGACCATGAACAAGTCCCAGATACTCCAATCAATCCTAATAATCCAGATGGACCTAAGTGGCCATCTAAGTATGCTTACGAGAAAGAAGTAAGCTTCACAGTCTTTTACAAGAGTACCGATGGCAATGCGGATTTGCCGGATGCCGATGTGCAAAAGGCTTATTGGGTGCGTACCCTTACCTTTGACAAGGTTACAGGTGAACTTGTTGATGAGACAGAATGGTCACCAAATAAGACCAAGTATTATGACATCTATGCACCAGTTGTTTTAGGCTATTTTGCAGATAGAGTAGAAGTTAAAGGTAGAGAGTAACAGAAGACAATATGGAAGAAACTGTTACCTACATGCCACTTGGTAAGATTATTCCTATTGATGCTAACGGACGCGATTCCGAACGTTCCAACGCCAACCTTTAACAATGATGCCAACAACCCAACTAAGGTCAGTGAGACTCGTCCTCATATTCCTGGCTACCGTCCAATCCAAGAGAGTGTTCTTCCTGAAAATTTGACAGATGACATTCTCATCGAATACGCTCAATCCTTGAAGATGTGACGCAACCAACCTTGCAAACTGTCTTCTTCAAGGAGCTGGCGCAGCACACCATCTGTTAATATCCAGTCTGAATTCAGCTTCACTGGTAATATAATCAAGCAGAAGATACTTATACTTGGGACAAGACAGCCATACTTTGCTAAGGTACTGTTCCTGTGATAGAAGGTTATTATGCTGACAAGGCAGTTGCCGGTATGCAGGTGGTAACACCTGATAAACCAGAGGCTACAGATAATGTTACCTACAAGGAACTTGGTAGAATCATTCCTGTTGATACCTTTGGAAATCCAATAGCGGATGCAGAGCCAGTTCATTATGCTAATGATCCTCAAGATGCTACGCAAGTTATTGAAACACCAGCACCACAAGTTGCTGGCTACCAAGCTGAAAGTGAATTGGTATTGCCAATTGACCTCAGCATGGACCAAACATTGGTTTACGAGCCAATCTTGGATGATATCACGCAAGATACGAAACAAACGGTTACCTTCCAAGGTGCAGGCTACAAAGATCCAGTTATCAACATTCAAGATAGCTTCAGCTTCCACGGTAAGTTTAACCAAGTGGAACAAACAAGCACTTGGGATCAAGACAGCTTCACTTATGATGTCGTAGAAGTTCCAGTTGTTGAAGGATTCTTTGCAGATAAAGCTCAAGCTGGTGGACTTGAAGTTCGCCCTGACCTTCCAGAAGTGGAAGATACAGTTACTTATACTGAACTCGGTAAGATTATTCCGGTTGATGAGAATGGTACACCAATTGAAAATGCCTCTACACCAAGCTACAACAACGATCCTGAAGATCCAACCATGGCTATGGAAACAGTCGTTCCAGATGTATTTGGTTATATCTCTGAAAAGGCCTTTATCACGCCAAAACATCCAGGTCAAGACACCACTGTGGTTTATGCTAAGGATGAACAAAGAGCTCTCATCCTTTACATGAATGAAATGGACAAGTCAGAGTTGACACGTGATGAAGTCATCGAAGCTCAGGTGAGAAGATTGACTACTCTACTGATGAACAACTCGCTAACTTGCTTAAACGAGGTTATGAGCTCGTCAACGATGGCTTTGCAGAAGCCTTGACCACACTTATAATGGTGATTCTGACTTTGATCAAGTCTTCGAAGTGGTTCTTCGTGAACGCTTGGTTCTTGTAGACCCAGACATGCCAGCACCAGTTGCAGGTGAAGTCGTCGATGCAAATGATGTGAATAGCCCAGTTTGGCCAAATAGCGTAGAAATGCTTGAAAATCGTGCCGATGTGACACGTACCATCCAGTATGTCTTCGAAGAAGGTGGCTTGGCTAGCGACGACTACGTTGAAGTTCTTGATTTCAAACGTTTGGCTAATGTCAACCTTGTGACAGGTGCTATCAATTATGAAGCATGGTCAAGTACTCAAGCTGGCTTCTCAGCTGTTCCTTCACCAGAGGTTGTCGGATTCACACCAGACCGTATGGAAGTCGCTGAAATGACAGAGGTTTCTGTGGAAACACCTGAAATCATGGAAGTGGTTACTTACCTCAAGGATGCTCAGAAAGCTACAGTGACCTATGTTGATGGTACGACACGTAAGAAACTTGAAGTTGTCGACTTGCTTGGTAAATCAGGTGAAGTGATTGAATACTCTACAATCGAACGTATCAAGTACTATAGCGACCGTGGTTATACCCTTCTTGCAGATGGCTTCACAAACGGTGTGATCTTTGATGGCGATTCACATGTTGACCAAAACTTCATGGTTACCCTTCGTCATGGTACCGTTCAAGTAGGTCCAGATAACATCCAAGAAGCTGGTACACCAATCAACCCAGCAAATCCAGATGGTGCCAAATGGCCAGAATGCGAAAGCTACATCAAAGACGTAACCTTCACAGTTCTCTACACATCTAGCGATGGACAAGCAGAACTTCCTGCCAATAACATCCAAACTGCTCAATGGACACGTAGCTTGACTATTGATAAGGTTACAGGTGAAGAGCTTGGTTCAAGCTACTGGACTTCAAATAAAGGTCAGTTTGAAACAGTCATCACTCCTGAAGTAGAAGGCTATAGCGCTGATAAGGATAAGGTTGAAGGTAAGACAGTAGGTCAACGTAACCTTGAAGAAACCGTTGTTTATATCCCGCTTACAGGCGATATCAATGGTAAACCTAAAGAAAACAAGGCAGACGATATTGTTGTTGAAGAGGTTCAAGACCTAGAAGTTCTCGACCAAGTCGAAGAAGCAAGTGGAATCTCATGATGGACCAGTTACTTATGGACCAGGCGATGACTTTGAAGCACCTGTTTCAAGTCAAGCTGAGGGTAAAGGATCTAAACACAAGATGCCAATTAATCTCTCAAATGAGGAAGAAGCAAGTAAAGGTAAGATTGAAGAAACCATCAATATCGCAGGCTTCACCGTATCGGTAACAGGCCTAGGACTTGGTCGCAACGGACGTAAGAAGAAAAATAAAAAAGATCACAAAGATCAAAAGGATAAATAATATAAAGCCCTGAATGACTCAGGCATGCCCAGACAGAAAGAAAATCTCAAGTTGCTTAGTGCACTTGGGATTTTTTTGTGGTCTCTCTTGTGGTGACATCAATTCTATACTAAAATATAGAAGTACAATCACAAAAGGAGACTGCCGTGCCGACAGAATATGAAAAAATGATTGCGGGTGAGTTTTATAAGCCTAGCGACCCTGAGTTACGTGCCCTAGCAGCTAAATCTAGAGAGAAGCAAATGGGCCTTTAATGCTGAGCCTGACCGTCTCAAGAGGGCAGAGATTGTCAAATCTTGGTTTGGTTCGACTGGTGAAAATGTTGCCATGAATCCTCAGTTCGTTACGGATTACGGTGTTAATATCCATATCGGTGAAAATTTTTACTCTAACTGGAATTTGACCATGCTGGATATCTGTCCTATCACGATTGGTGACAATGCTATGATTGGCCCTAATTGTCAGTTTTTGACGCCCTTGCATCCGCTTGATCCAACAGAGCGTAATTCAGGCATTGAATATGGTGCTCCAATTACGATCGGTGATAATTTCTGGGCTGGTGGAGGCGTGACTATCCTCCCAGGAGTGACCTTAGGGGATAACGTAGTTGCTGGAGCAGGAGCCGTTGTGACCAAGTCCTTCGGTGACAATGTTGTTCTAGGTGGGAATCCGGCGCGTGTGATTAAGGAAATTCCTGTAAAGAAAGACTAAATATAGCAACTCAAGGATTCTAGGTCCTTGAGTTTTCTATTTTTTGAAAGAATCTATTGACTTGAGCTAATAATTCTTCTATACTGCTAGTTAGCTAACAATATAGTTAAGGAGTCATTTTTTTGGACCATTTTGGACGCTTGTTAAAACAAGCCAATAATAATATGATGCGTCATTTTGACCAGTTTGCTAGGCAGTATGACTTGACTGGAAATCAGATGGCTGTCATTGATTTTATAACCAATTATGCGGATCAAGAAGTCTTTCAACGTGACATTGAGCACGAATTTGAAATTCAGCGTTCGACAAC
>JBKWCO010000037.1:0-10369 GCA_046975465.1 Streptococcus sp.
ATATCCTATAATAGGAGTCCATTTGAATTACTAACATTCATCCAATTTTACTATTAGGGTGAGAATAAGAGGAAAGTTAATAACCTTATTAGATTGTACTTGGATGCAGGTTTTATATGATATTGTGTTAAGCTTATCGATATAAAATCAGAAAGATTAATCGTAGGTAACGAAAATCAATAGCTAAAGACCGCTTTCACTGGGAGTTATGGCTGAACTTGAAATGTGATAATATTATAGAAAAGTACTGAGATGTTAAGAAGTGTACTGACCGCCAAAGTTAGACAGGAAAAATCTAACTCTTTGGGTGCAGTTCAAATTGAAGTAGCAACATTTTATGTGACGCTTCATAAACCAGCACCCCATCACACCATGGGAAGTCTTAAGATTGATACTTAAACACATGTTATTAATGAAGATGGGGATATTATAAAGGGGTTTTATGCAGCAGGAGAAGTAGCTGGAGGTCTTCACGCTGGGAATCGCCTTGGTGGAAATTCCTTGACGGATATCTTTACTTTTGGACGTATCGTTGGGTAAACATCTATAAACGAGAATTGTTAGTACAATAGGTATGTCGTAAATAGAAAGAAGAATTTTACAGTTTTTTAGCTAATAAATATTTTTAGACTGGAGATACTTGTTCCAGTCTTTTATTTTCTCAAAAGATGAAATAAAGGTTTTAAAAACAAAATGAGATAATGGCTCTGACTAAAATAAGTTATAATTAGAATAAGTAATATGTAATTTTTATGGTATTTTTCTAAAGAGATAGCGTTTTACAAGGTTTTTAATAAAGAAAGTAAGACTAGGGATGTTTTTGGAAAAGACAAAATATCATAATAATATCCGATAATGAATTGTGTTGACTAGTGAATGGTTGTGTACTAGGTTATCATCACCTAGGTCATGGAGGAGAAGATAGAAGTGATGAATGTTTCAGGCCGATTTTGTGTTTTTCGCATAAGGATAGACAGCATCAACGTTTTTTTCAATTATTACCTGATGGTAGCATTAGAGATATTGACAGTCCTGGTCATGATAATGAACGCTTTTGGGATTTTCAAAATAATCAGATCTGCTTATATTCTAATCAAAGGCAGTTAACTGCTACTTTTGATTGTTGCTATGAGGAAGAGGGACATTCATACTGGGAAGGTTGGCATCAACACTCTATTCCTTTGGAACTTCGTCTCTATGATATGAAATCTGATCTTTTTGATTTTAAGACGAAGTTTACCAGTAGGTTTTTGATTGATTATGGAGCATTGTCAGTTGGTCCACATACCCATGGTATTCCCTTTTTAGTTGACTATGATCATGGTGGAAAGGTAATTATTGGTGATTACTGTTCTATTGGTCAGAATGTTTATTTTGTGACGGCAAATCACAATTTGGAATTGGTGACTACCTATCCATTTAAAAGTTTAGAGCGATTTTATTCAGATAAGACCTTAGATATAGAAGACGATCACACCCTTCAATCTCCTACTAGGGTTGGTAATGATGTCTGGATTGGGAATAATGTCCAGATTATGGCTGGTGTAACTATAGGTGACGGTGCGGTTATAGCTGCAGGATCTGTGGTTACTAAGGATGTATCCCCCTATGCTATTGTTGAGGGAACCCAGCCAAGTTGATTCGCTATCGTATTGCAGATGCTAATTAACTATCAACATGCAAAGATTTCTTGGTGGGATTGGCCAGAGTATGTAATTTCAGAACGATTTGATAAAATTATAGTAAGGATATTTCTATTATTGCAGAATATTTACCTGAGATGACTAGTCTAATATTGTATCCATTTATTTGGTTGATGATTCACTCAGAAGTTCTATTAGATTCTGTATGTGTAAAAGCGGACAACTATAATGTGCTATAAATAATAAAAGAAGAAATAAATATGACAGAAAAGTTAGTGTAATTGGCCTGTATTTAATGTTGAAAATACCTTAGACAGTGCCCAGATAGTATCCAACAAACTTATCAGAATCTCAATTATTATTATAAATGATGGCTCAACAGATGGGTGACGCCATATGCCGTGAGTATGTTGGTAAGGATTCACGAATATCTTACTGCAAAAAAAGACTGGTTTCTGATACAAGAAATGTTTATTCGTCAACAACGGGTGAGTATGCAACTTTGTAGATTCGATGATTGGGTACTACTTATGTTGAAAGCTTCATGATAAGCTTAAGGCTTATGATACTGCATTACCAATTATTATCTCTTTAATGAGGCCGATAGTCTTTTTTATTTTTATATTACTGATGAGGATTATTATGAACAAGTGTATTCTCCTGCTCAGTTGATTGAGGGTCTATATGAAACCAAGTTCAATAAAAGCTTTGCTCTGATTTCAGCTTGGGGGAAACTTTATAAACGCACTCTTTTTGAAGATCTACTTTTTCCAAAAGGACAGATTGGAGAGGATGGCTTTTTTAATCTTAAGGCCTATTTAATGAGCGAACGCGTAATCTACCTCAACAAGGGGTTGTATGCTTACCGAGAAAGACCAGGAAGTTTATCTAGAACTTGGACTGAAGATTGGATGTCAGCATTGGTATATGCTATGGAAGAGCGTCTTGCCTTGTTAGCTAGCAGGGGTTATCCACTTGAGAAGCATATGACTGTTTATCGTATGATGTTAGAGTCTTGCTTAACAAATGGAGCATCTCAGGGTGAAGAACAGAAGTTATCGTCGAATCAAGGAAAAATATCAGATATTAAGTTTAGCACCACAGCACTATAATGAGAAAACGATCAATTGTACCCCTGCGCAAACTATCCTTATGTTGAGCAGGTGGTAACTACAATCAAATCTATTCTCTATCACCGTATTCGTTTTATATAATTAACAGTGATTTTCCACAAGAATGGTTTAAGGGGCTAAACCGTCACCTTGCACGATTTGGTAGTGAGATTGTTAATTGTCGAGTAAGTAGTGCACCAGATTTCCCAATATCGCACAGATATTTCCACTGTTTTTATGTTTTATTCTGATTTTGTCAAGAGGAGCGTGTAATTTATATGGATTGTGATATGGTAGTGACGGGGTCACTTGATGATCTATTTACAATGGATCTAAAGGGAAATCCTGTTGCAGCAGTCCGAGATTATGGGGGACGTGTCTTTTACCACCGAGAAATCTTCAATGCAGGCTTTTTAGTTATTGATAATGCATACTGGAGACAGGAACAGATGAGTAGGCACCTTATCGAAATGACTAATGAGTGGCATGATAAGGTTGATCAAGCCGATCAGTCTATCTTGAATATGGTCTTTGAAAATAGTGGTATGAACTTCATTTGACTTTAACCATGTTGTTTTGCATAGCCATTTTCTGATTATCAATTACCAGAAGGACAAGAATATCCCAAAGTTATTCATTATCTGTCCCATAGAAAACCATGGTTTCCTCTGTGCACAAACTTATCTGATGTGTGGTGGTTCTATGCACAGTTGGATTGGTCTGATGTAGCTGAGAATGTTAGCTTGGCTCCATTGCAGAGTAGGGCGCTTTATCCTAAGGTAGACCATTTACCTGTCTGGTTTATACTAGCATTGCTGAAATTCCTCACTTGAGGATTTGATTCAAACTCTTCCTCAAGTTCACTTTAATATTCTCGCCGTGTCATTGTGAAAGATAGCTTAGCGAGATTGATTACATATCCTAATGTAACAGTTATTCTGGTATTAATATGCAGTGATTTGGAATTGGTATCAACAAGTGATTTGTTACTTGATATCAATCCAGGAGAAGACTTTAGAAATACTTGATGGTTTCAGATTTGAGGATAAACCTATTTTTGCTTTTGATGATTTAAAATCTGAAACACCTGCAATTACATTTCCAGAGAGCATTGGCAAGAAATGGCGGAAGCAATCAGAAAATGAAAAGGCGCGATTAGATGGCGTTTTTCTCACCAGAATGGTCTTGATTCAACAATTTCAAACCATTGAATTGAATATCACCCTGCACCAAGTTTGATAGCTTGTTTAAACTAAATCAGATCGTGGCCTTCAATAATCACTGTTCTATTCGTTGTGAACATCATGCTGAAATTGGTAAGGATACCATGTTTGGAGATGGGTTCGTATTTTTGATCATAATCATCAATATTCTAACTATCACGTGAAAAATCGCCTTTAATTATGAAAGATATCCATGGAAGAATTGTTGGATTGGTGCCAATGTTAGATTCTTAGGGAGCCGATCGGTGACAACGTCATTGGTGCAGGAGCAGTCATTCATAAGATATTGCAGTAACTCCATTGTTGGGGTAGAAGACTCATCATAAAGAGCGGCCACAATTACAGCACCATGTGTTTACACTGACAGCCTCGGACACTCTGGAAAACCTCACTTATTTGGTAGAAAATCTTCCAGAAGTTTCGTTTCATATTGCAGCCAAGACCAATGTTTCAGATCGCTTAGAAGCCTTTAAAAAGTATGACAACGTAACACTATACACAAATGTCCATCATGATGATATTATAGAGGATTTATTGGATCAATCAGAAATCTACCTGGATATTAATCATTGGGATCAGGTGGATTCTATTGTCGACCGAGCAGTTGAAAGGAAAACCGGTCTTCGCTTTTGATAATGTCGTTCACAGAGCAGAGTTGGGTGTTAGTGTTTTCTCATCAGGACCCTGAAATGATGGTGAAAGAAATTGTGAGACAATTATTTGGAATTGCTGTGGATACAGTAAACTGAAAAAGGAAGTCCGGCTTATGCTTTGGTATCACAAATCATGATAATTGTGGACAAAGTAGGGATTTTCCATGTTTGAGGCGGATTTGAAGATAAATGAGATTAAGTTGGAGTTAGATTGGAAAAGAAAGGTAAGCTAGATGAATAAAGTTATAGCGTTAGGTGCCGACAATGGCTACATGGACAAGGTAGAAACAACGATTAAGTCAGTTTGTGTGCATAATGATAACATTAAATTTTACGTTTTTAATGATGACCTTCCTTCGGGTGGTTTCGTGTGATGAACAAACGTTTGGAGAAAATCAACTCATAAATTGTCAATGCAAAGATTTCAGATAACCACTTACAGTATCATCTTCAAGGCCTCATTTATCTTATGCGACTTATTTCCGTTTTATTCCTGGTAGAGGAGGAAAGGGTTTGATACCTTGATTCAGATATTGTTGTAGATGGAACTTCCGGTTTGTTTGAGACGGACCTTGGAATTGTCCTTTAGCCGCTGTTCGAGACGATTTACAATAGACAAATTTTAATTCAGGAGTCATGTTGATTAATAATAAGTATTGAGAGAATATGACATTTCCACTCAACTGTTTAGTAGCAGATCAATACCATGAATATGAATATGGTGATCAAGGTCTTTAAATCGTTATTTTATTGGCTAGTGGAAGAATTAGATATGAACTATAATTTCATGGTTGGTATGGATAGTGTGGCTACTTTCCTCAAAGTGATGAATGGTATATCAAAGCAAAACAGCATAAAAGGTTTCTATCCATTATACATTGGTAAGCCCTGGCAGCGGTGTTTAATAACCGTTTAGGTGATCGTTGGTGGTTCTATTATGCTCTGGATTGTCAGATGTATTGCGTACAGAAATCATAAATCGTGATTTAGGAGCTTTAACCGTACAGGAACCCTACCATACAGCTATTTTCACAAATGCCTGTGAAATGGAACATTTGGAATACCTGATTCAAGCCCTGCCCAATGTGCATTTCCATATTCTAGCTCATACGGTCTTTGCGTCACAGGTGGTTGATTTGCAACGTTATCTAAATGTGACAATCTATCCTTGTTTTAATCAGTATAATTTTGAAACCGTTTTGGAGAAAATAGATTTTTATCTTGATATCAATCATTTTAATGAAATTATGTCGATTACACAGGAAGTTCATAAACTTGGAAAACCAATCTACGCCTTTGACAATACTAGCAAGGACCAGTCTGGAGAAAGTCATGTTTATCCGGCTCAGAACCCTGAAATGATGGGAAGAAATTAAATCTTATCTGGCCACATTGGCTGATTAGACTGTGGAGAGAGAAAAATCATTATCGGGGTACAACTGGAACTTGCTTGGAGGAGATGATTTACACTTTTAATCTGATGGTAGAATTAGAGCTAATGGTGTCGATGTTGCCCAGGCTTACCGGGGACAAATCTTAGGAAACTGGGGTGTCAGCACGTTTTATCTTTACGCAAGTTCCTCCTAGATATAAATGGGATTACTATTTGTCTTTGGGATATGGAAGATGAAATTGTTTTAGCACATATGTTATTAACAGATCAGCGTGATATGACCTTGACAATGAGTGTGGAAAATGAAGCGAGGTTTGAATCTCCATTCCACTCCAATTGAACGAGATCAGAGTTAATATTTCAGAGAATGGGATTTCACTTGTTTTTCATCGAAATACTCTTAAGTCACCATGTTGATTATGTCGATTATTATAGCTGGTCATCTTCTTCGTAGAGACATTACGGGGTGTAAAGCTTTATACAGAATATTTACAGCCGTTCCCACTGATGCAGACTTAGAAGCAAGAGTCTTTCAGCGTCTTTTTATAATTTGATGGTTCCATAGCTTTGAGAAATCAAAGACACCGGGTGATCTGACCGAAATCGGTCTATCGGCAGGGGACTCATTGGTTTACAGTGAGTCGGAGCTTTTGAGCCAAGCGATCGGCACCCACGGTTTTCTGCAAAGACCATATCGTGTTGATCGTTTAGAGCGTCTTCCTTTACGCAGACTCTTAAAAATGAAGGGTGAAACAACCTTATCGTGTATCCTTCATTCGATACACCATTGGGGCGACTGTATCAATTCAGAATATTTCCTTCTTTTTCAGTATGCTAACTATTTCGACCATATCATTGTATCTACGGAAGCTCAAAAGGAAGAATTAGAACGGGATTTGTCGACGGATAAGCCTGTATCGGTCTTGCCAGTCGGAGGGCTTGAAAGTTTGCAATATTCTGATAATCGCAAGCCTTATAGCCTGATGATTGCAGCACGGTTTGAACGGAGAAAGAGATTGGACCTAGCGATTGATGCGGTAGTGGCCTTGCATGAAAAAATCCCAGAGGTTACATTGGACATTTATGGTCAAGGTATGCTTTGGCAAGAAATAGAAGAAAAAATTAAGCAGTTAAATGCTCAAAGTTATATTCATCTTAAGGGGCACCAAGACCTTCAAACTCGTTTTAAGGAATATGAACTTTATTTGGCCACTTCCAGTGCCAGGCGTGGGGTCTGGCCTTGTCATGGTGGGAACAGACGTTCCCTATGGGAATCCACTTTTATTAAAAAGTCAATGGTTTTCTCGTTCCTCGAAACAATCACATGAAAGTGGTTGCTGACTTGAAGAAGTATGCAGAAGGCTTTGACAAGTTTTCTACGAGAGGTTCTTATAAATTGGCTGAACGATATATGACAGATCAAATTATTGGACAATGGAGAGTTTTTGACGAATAGAGGAAAAAATTACGATGTATTATCTGGTAAATGAATGGACTTCAGATGATGAGAGGTTGAGAGATGACCTAGAACAAATTGAATACCCATCCAGCCTCTACAGATAGAAAATATTCTGATTTTATTTTCTAATCAGCACCTCTACATATGACTGGTCTTCATTACCCCGTTTTGGGAAGGTGAATGGGGATATTGTTTCTGATGGAGTGAGGAGGGGGAGAATAGACTGTTATCAGGATTACCCTCAAGGGGTCAAAAGTAGAGTGGTATAATCCAGATGACAATTGTTTTACTTGTGATTATGATCTTCTGGAAGACTTTTCTGAAAGAAGTTTGGAGTGCAAATGAATGTCATCTATCTGTTTATATGAATGATAAAATGGGAAAACTACATTTATTCCATCAGCATGATCGTGCGCTCTATCAAACGACCGATGGTTTAGAACAGGGATTTTCCTCGATAGAAGAAGCGAAAAAAGCCCTTCTTCAAGAAGTTCTTTTGCAGGTTGAAACAGTATTTTTGTCTGATCCAGAATTGTTGAAGGCTTTACCCAAACTTGCGAAGGAGCAGATTATCTTCTATGATCGGTCAACTCTTCCTGAAGCAGAACTTGCTCCTCTATTGGACGAGGGTGTAAAAGTGTTAGTTCGTGATGCTAACGACAGAGCATCGCATGATCGTCTATTATTTTTCCCTACCTATTTGGGAGATTTGAAGGAATTTCAGCCACAGGTTCTCATTTTGACAAACACTCAAGAAATCCAACAGATTGAAGTTCTTGTGACCGCTCTTCCTCATTTTCAGTTTCATATTGCGACCTTGACAGAGATGGGGGAACGATTAGTACGTCTCAATGATTGGCGAATGTTCACCTTATCAGGAATTTCAATTGAGAATTATGAGCGGTTACAATAAATACCGTATTTACCTAGATATCGCATATGCGGATGAAATTTACAGACGGAATCGAATAGCTCTGAAGAGGAATGATTTTATATGCATTTGAGGCACCGACCAGACCTCTATATAAAAGGTCACCTGTTTCAAAAAGATGCAATTACAGACTTGCTTGATGAACTATCTCAGCTGGAAGATTTAAAGATATCAATCATCCCATGATAAACCAAAGATGCATCCAATGCTAGCAACAAAGAAGAGTTGAAGATGATTTTCGAATGTAAAAATAAAGAAGGAAACCATGACTAAAGTACATATTACAAATCTATATGGTATGGCGGGGATAGCACGTCATCTTAGCTCAGAATGCTGTGACGGATATTGCAAAAATAATGAGAGATTGGAATCTATTTTTATAATATCTCTACAGATAGTCCGAGCGAGAGAAGCAAACGTCTAGATGGGATCATAGCGTATCTCATTTGGTGATATTTGATTTTCAATCGCCAACTTGAATGGTTGGAGTTTGACGCGGAATTTGTAGCGAAGCTGAAAGATTTGAGAGTCAAACTAGTGATTTTATCCATGACGTTATTCACTAATGTTCCAGATAATGCCTACCTAATGCCGACTTATATGGAGATGTTCAATCAAGCAGATGTCATTATTGCGCCTTCACAACAAATGGTTAAATCGTGAAGCAGGTCTGACTGTGGAAAAAATCTTGATTCAAGAATTTTGGGATCATCCTCATAACCTCAGTTTGAACCAACCAGTATTTAAAAAAGAGATTTTCTTTGCAGGATCTTTGACACGTTTTCCAGAGTTGCAAAATTGGGTTTATGAAACCCCTTTGCGAGTTTTTGCGAATGAGCCAAAGAGCAATCCAGAAGCCAATTTGGTGATTGAAGGATGGAAGCGCAATGAAGAACTCCTGATGGAACTTTCAAAGGGAGGCTTTGGTCTTGTCTGGAATACCCAGTATAACGATGGGGAGAATGTTGACTACTACGAAATGAATATTTCACATAAGCTCAGCACCTATCTTGCAGCAGGAATTCCTGTGATTGTGCCCAACACCTTATCAAATAGTCATCTGATAGAAGAGCGTGGTTTAGGATTTGCTGTGAACAGTTTGGAAGAAGCCAATCAATTGGTTAAAAATATGGCTCCAGAATCCTATCAAGAAATTAGTAGTAGGGCTCAAGGGTTTGCTTTCCTCCTAAAAGAGGGGTATATCACTAAGAAGCTTTTAATAGATGCTATTAATTTCTTATTTACTTTATAAAAGGATAATTGAGAAAAAAGAGGGGGAAAAATTCAGTGAAAAGGGCAATCGTACTTGCTGGTGATAATGGTTACATGGAAAAGCTAGAGGTAACTATAAAATCTATTGCTGCGACAAACAGTCAAATTATTTTTTATGTGATCAATGATAATCTCCCTCAGGAGTGGTTCTGGTTGATGGGGAGAAGATTAGAGTCTGTTCAATCACAAATTCGGAATATTAAGATTTCTTCTGATCAGATAAAAGGGTATTCGCTACCCATGGATCATTTAAGTTATGCTACCTTTTATCGTTATTTTATTGCAGATGTTGTTACAGAAGACCGAGCACTTTATCTAGATTCATTGTTGTCACTGGAGATTTGACACCTCTTCGAGAAGATATAGAAAATAACGCTTGGCCCAGTTACGGATGGCATAGATGCTTCTAAGTTTAATGCAGGTGCTCCTTGTGAACACTGTGCTTTGGAGAGAAGAAAAAGCTAGCCACCAGTTGCTGGAATTGACGAATCGCTATCATCAAGAGGAGTTTGGAGATCAAGGAATCCTTAATCGTCATTTTAAAGGACGTTGGAAAAAACTACCAGAAGTCTACAATGTAATGGTTGGTATGGATACGTTTGCTCACACCTTTAACGTCCCTGGATGGCATGATAAGGCAGACCAGCTGGAGAAGGACGCAGTAATCATTCACTATGCGGGAG
>JBKWCO010000038.1:0-10244 GCA_046975465.1 Streptococcus sp.
AAAAAACACTTTTAGAGAGTGGAGTCTCAAATGCTCTTATTTATGTGAATGAGTACCTATTTGCAACCGAACATGCTATAAATCTAAAGCTTGACGGAAATATAGACATCGAACATATTATGCCAAAAAGTGGGATTAACAGAGAGCACATCATGCATGATATAGGTGTCGATGACCCGGATGAATTTCGTGAATATGCTGAGAAGTTAGGAAACAAGATTTTACTTGAATCAGAAATAAATCGTGGTATTGGAGATGCCTGGTTTAGAACTAAGAAGGAAAATCATATCTCTAAGGGTAATGGATATATTGGTAGTAAGTTTCCAATAGCTCAGTCTCTCGTGACGTATACCAAAGATACTTGGACTAAAGAGGATATTGATTTAGCTACAGAGAAAGCAGCAAAACGAATAGCAGACTTTGTTTTTGAGCTATAATTTTTAGTTCTAGTTATCCGAGAAAAGAATAATATTATTGTGTCAATAAAGTGATTACTTATAGAAAGTAGTAGTAATATGAGAATTAGTATTGTTGAGAAAAATGAGGTAAAATTCTATGGTATAGAAAATCATGCGTCAGAATCAAGTGACTTTACCTCTTTTTGGAAAAACTATTATAAGTATGTCGCTGCTGATTATAACGCACCAGTTGGATATATTTCGGCTCCAGATGAACATGGTGATTTTACATATTATACATGTATTGGTCATGTTCCTAAAAACTCTGATAGGTTTAAAGAAGTAATCCTTCCAAGTGGCAATTATGCTATCATTGAACTAATAGGCTCTGTCGAAAAAACAATTCCTAAAGCATGGGAGTTTGCTAAGGAGAATTTTGTAATAAAAAATAGTCCTAGTCTTGAAGTCTATAGTGTTGGGGATAGATTAAACAAGAAGTATCGTATGGAACTCTGGATTCCTATTTCGGAAGTGTTACCAAACTTTAAGAAGAACACCAGTAAAATCGGTACTTTGAAAAGGAAGGTATCAGATTCAATTGAAGATACTATTGAATTTTCAAAGACTGATAATGGGAAAAAATTCCTAAAAGTTGGAGGAGCTATCCTTACGGTAGGTGCAGCAGCATTATTACTAGCTAAACAATTAGGTCATGACGCAAATAATGAGGAAGTCAGTGACAGTCAAAGTGATGAAAATATTTCCATTTCCGAAGTTACTGACAACGATGGTTCCAATTCTGAAGTTACTGACAACGATGATTCTAATTCGGTTGTGACACATGACTATCCAGATGTAAGAAAATCTCCAATAGTACATACTGTCCATAGAGGGGAAACAACTTTTATTCGTGGTGGCACAGATGAAGAGAAACAAAGATTTAGAGAAGAGAATAATTTGGATTTCTAACACAACGGTTCTAGTAAATACGTTGTGTTAGAAATATAGTTTCTTTGAATTTTTTTGGGTGTTTTTCTGACATTTGGACATCTTATTTGGTTAGATGATATCCTACACTAAATGTGTCCATGATATCATACTGACATCAAGATAATTATTGGAGGTTGAAAAAATATAAAAAAGTGAAATAAAGGGTCCTCTGAGCTTCGCATACAAGACCTGTTATGATATACTTATATCAAGGTTAAGGAATGAGGTTTCTCCCCTCGCCTTAACCCGACCATTGTTGTTGTAAGGTTAGACGAGATA
Organism: Streptococcus sp.; assembly: GCA_046975465.1. Classification (GTDB taxonomy): domain Bacteria; phylum Bacillota; class Bacilli; order Lactobacillales; family Streptococcaceae; genus Streptococcus. The sequence continues at coordinate 1,668 of JBKWCO010000038.1, forward strand.
TCTCCTCTCGCATCTAACATAATCTATTAACTTCTATTAGTTATGAATCAGGGACCTCCCCCAAATCATAACTATCCTTTCTGTTTTTAGTGTTATGAGGTTTCTCCCCTCGCTGTTAAACTAAAAATAGTCATTGTTTTTCTTCTCCAGAGAAATTTCTCTTGGGAAGAGAGGTAGTCCATTGAGGGCTGCCTCTTTTTTGTTGTCAACGAAACTTATTTTGAATAGAAAAAACCATCGGAACAACAGGGGGTCCCAATGGTTACAACAACAATATTTTCAAAAAACAATGACGTTTTAAGAAAAAGAAGATATGGAGAAGAAGGAGAAAAGCAACCTCTCCATAAAATTCCCCGAAGGGAAAAACAATGACTGTGTTTAGGAATACTCCTAAACACATTTTTAGTATAGCCTATTGGACGTGTTATTTCAAGGCAAGGAAACCAGAATAAGAGTAATTTCATCTCAAAGTCAACCTATGTCACTAGGTTGCGACACCAATATAAAATAGCCTATCATGGCTTCATGGTAGAATTTAAAGATTATGAAAATACACAAGGGCTCGAAGAGTTAGAAGGTTGGCGGTATTTTCCGATTAGAGCAGCAAATAGGATCAAGTCCTTCTGGGCGAATAACAGCGTTCTCTCTTACTTGAGGCGACATCGGTTAAAACGAACGTTGATCATTAGCTATGCATTACTGGGAACTATGGTCTGGACAGCTACAACTGCTTATTTCTCTCCAACCCGAGTTACTTACTTAGAGTCACAACTGCAGGCAACACAATCATTTGGTAATGGTCTTGGAAGCATTACAGCAACTTCTATGACTTACTCCTCTTCAAATGGGTTGGTCGTTATGGAGTTAACAACATCAGATGCTACTAGTGCTATTAAAAAAGGGATTAATACTGAAAATCTTGATTGGCAGGTTTTCCTGCCAAGTAGTGTTAAGAATCCTGAAGCAGTGACCTTAGAAGTCATTCCGTTAACCGGAGATAAGGTGTATCTGGTCATGCGTAATGTGCCTTCAGATTATACACTCATGGTTATCCGTGCAACAAATAAGACACCGAACTCAAACAGTCTTAAGATTGATGTCCAAGAATACAATGACTACTTATCCTCAAGTTCCAATGACGCTTCGGTTTCTAAGCAGAGTCAACGAAAAGATAAGGAAGGGAATAAGAACTACGTTGATTTCTTTGTAACTCCTCAAAATGAACTTCTCAAAAACAAATATGTCAAGAATTTGTCTCGTGAGAAGTTTGCCCTCAATATTTTTGAAGAGGAGTTGAAATATCAAAAGGTCAACGAAAAGAACTCTTGGCTTCTGCAAAAACACTTGATGACAGTATTCAGGAAGATACTAAGACATTGGAGCAGTTGAAACGTGAGTCAGAATACTTGGTCGGTAACGAGTTAACCGATAAGCAGAGTGATATGGAAGCTATCGAGAAAAGTATGGACTCTAAAGAGAAGGACGGAGCGAAAGCGCGTGAAAATGCTGCTTATGTTCAGACAATCATTGAACAGATTGAAAAGAATATCAAAGCAGTTAAGAATGGTACTTACAAGTTTAATTCACCAGTGCGCTCAGTAAAACAAGATATTGGGGAATAAATATAAAAAGGAAAGAAAGGACTTTATTAACGATTATGACAATTGATGAACAACGCTATTTACTTAACCAGGATTGCCTATTGATGAAATATCAGCGAGGTAACGCTATGAATGAACCCCTTCAAATTTTTAGAGGGAAATGGGCAGACGGTTTAGAACGCCTACATCAAATCATTGATAAAGAAGTTGGTTGGAAGAACTTTCGTAGTTTTGTCTCAAGTAACGTACATCATGACTCTGAAACATCCATTGAGGTAGTTAAGACACACTTAAACCAATGCCGTATTGAATGTACGGATCTTTTGGATATTGATTTTGGAGAGAAAGGTTCTATTTGTATTCAGAGGGATCAAGTGGAGCTTTTGACTGAGAAATTCCGTTATTTCCTTTATTTTGAAAGTAATATTCAACCAATGATGGATATTGACTTCTAGGAGGTACTGGATGAATCAAGAAGAAAATCAACAACAAGAGGGGAACTGGGGACTGCCTCGTGGTCTTTACACGCAGGTAAAGTACTACGGTGTTCAGTAATGAAAGCCTTCATTATAGTAGGGAGTTTTGTTTTTCCACTACAATTCAGGGATATATTTTCCCTAGAGGGCAAGAGTTGAAGTTCCTAATCAATTTACTCTGTACAATGACTTTAACGATTTATTGGATGATCCCTTCTTCGTCTGGTGGAAATAAGTTCTGGGAATTTATTCATGCACACTGTCGGACAAAGAAACGTTATTATCAATTGATAAGAACTGTTACCAGAGTTGAGAGATGATGGCTCGAAAAACCGTCGCTACTTAATGGATAAGGCTGCAGAACGTTTAGGAAGGAAGTATAAATAGATGAAGGAGAGGACTAACCATAATCTTAGTAAGACTCCTTATATTGACAAATACACAACAGACCTTACTGAGAAAATCAGACCAAGCGTCAAGATTTTGTGGCTTGGGGTAGACAAGATGAAATCAGACAAGTCTTTATCTCACTGAATCGATTAGAAAAAACTCTCCTGTACTAATTGGTGAAGCTGGTGTAGGTAAAACAGCTATTGTAGAAGGAATTTGTGCGGATATTCTTAACAAGAAAGCCCACGTCCCAACACGTTTCCAAGGTAAGCAGGTTAAGCAACTAGAATTATCTGCTATCCAAGGGAAAGAATTTGACCATACAGGTAAAGAGGTGAACATCATTGCCAAAATGGACGGATTGATTAAAGAGTTTATGGCTCATAAAGATGAGTTTATCCTCTTTATTGATGAAGTGCATACCATTATGGGTACTGGGGTTGAGGGAAGTGCTCTTGACGTCGCTAATAGCTTGAAACCAGCCTTATCTCGTGGGGAAATCTATCTTATTTCAGCCACTACAGCTGATGAGTTTATGATTATCGAACGAGATCCAGCGATGGAACGACGTCTGCAACCAGTTTACGTTGATGAACTGGACAAAGAGGCATCTATTTTGGTCTTGAAAAAACGTCGTCCCAAGTATAAACGAGAACTTGATATTGAGATTCCTACTGATGCCATTAAGGCAGCAGTAGAATTATCTATTCGTTATGTCACGGATAAAATGCTTCCGGATAAAGCTATTGATATTATTGATGAAGCTTCAGCGACTGCAAATATCGATGGGAAATCAGAGATTACCTTAAAAGATATTGCGAGTGTCATTCACCGTAAAAAGGTATTCCTATGGAAAGTCTCCTACGCACGTCATCAACACCAGTGGATTTTGCGGAAGGGATGCGTGCTGTTGTTAAGGGGCAAGACCATGTGATTCGAACTATAGCACGCCTTATGTATAAGGGAATCCAGGGAGGACAGAACAAGCGAAGGCCTCTTGGAACTCTTCTTCTACTTGGAACAACAGGTACAGGTAAAACTGAATTGGCGAAACAAGCAGCAAAACAACTGTTTGGTAGTGAAGAAGCTATGATTCGGCTGGATATGTCAGAATACATGACTGATAATGCCGTTGTTCGTCTTATAGGAAATGACGAGAGAAAAGGTGATTTAACGGAAAAAATTAAGAAGAGTCCCTATTCGTTAGTACTTTTGGACGAGTTAGAAAAGGCTCATCCAGATGTCTGGGCTTTGTATTTGCAAATGCTTGATGACGGGCATTTAACTGACGGACGTGGACGAAAAATCAATTTTAAGAATACGTTTATCATTGCAACATCAAACGTGGGGCATAAGCGAATCAAAGATAAATATATCACCTCTGGTCAGACCTTTACAGAAATGAACAAGACTGACTATAAAGAGTTCATGAAGGACATGAGAGACGAGTTAATCAAGATCTTTAAACGTCCTGAATTTATCAACCGTTGGAAAATTGAAGTGACTAATATCTTGACGAAACAAACCATTGATAAGATTGTCTATTCAAAAATGGCAGTGCATGAGAGTAGTTGGTTTAAAGAGCATCATATCCTTATTAATTATGAGGATGTTAAGGATGGTAACCAAACTATCGATGGCAAAAAATACTTCTATGAATATCTCAGTAGTGTCGGTGTTAGTCCAGAAGATGGAGCAAGGCCTTTAGAGAGAACTATTGATGAAGTGTTAACTGATGAAATCTTTGAGCAATTGTATTTCCTTGGGCGAAAGCCAGAAGATTACTTTATAGTTGACGTGTCTCTATCTGGATATGCACCAGGAACGTTTGCGTATGGCAACTCAGGTAGAAAGACAGTTCAAGATAGGCGTCAGACGCATATTAGTGTCAAACGGATACCTCCAGAGGAGTATGGGAACTATTTGCTTACTTCTTAAGGGGTGTCACTAGGTTGTGACTCGTAGATGGAATATTGTAGACTACAGATATTAAATTTTTAAGGAGGCTGTTTTGAAAGAAAACACATTTTTGAACAACGTGAAGACAAAGGCATCAACACTAGGAATGACTGCTTTATTGACGTTAAACTCTGTATCCCTTGCTTTTGCGGAGCAAACTGGAGGAAAAGGGACTGTTAACCCAGCTAATGAAGCTAATAATTCAATTAATAACTTTTCAGATATGCTACGTCTCTTATTCCCGGGGATAGCAATACTAAGTGGTTTAGTAGCATGTATCTTGATGATGATGGGTGACAAGAAACGATCGGAAGCTCTTGACCGACTCTTGTGGATTGCAATCGCACTATGTGCTGGTTCGGCACTTGTTTCGGTTGTTGAATATCTTTGGCAACCAAAATAAGTCTTTAAGAGGTATACTTTATGGAAAAAGAATTACTTACCATAAAGGGGAATCGCAAGGTATTGTTTCCCGATGCCTTGTTTCTTTATATCGAGTGGAAAGGAAATGCAAATCCTAAAAAGAATGAAGAGTTAGCGGATATCATTGATGACTTAGATACTGAATATTTCCCTAGTAATAAAAAAGAAAGTATCGCTCAAAGTCTACCATTTCTAACTTTTAAACAAGCAGAATTACTTTTTCGAGAAATCAAAAAGCGCTATTCTGAATTTACCTTAAAAGGAATTGCTCTTGCTAGTCAACCGATGGAACAAAATGGCCGTGTGACACGACCAACTACAGGAGTCCCTAGTATTGAAGGACAACCTCAGATTACCCCTTTTGTTATTACGAAAGATTATAAGGAACTCGTTACCCCACTCATCGAAGAAGCACACCGTGATAAACGGTTTGAGAAAACAACATATGAAGGCATCTCCAACTTTTTCAGTGGTCCAATGGGGTTACTTCCATGTTATGCTGAAAGTCTTGGCTTGTCTCTAGTTGATATGCCACCCTATCCAAAACCTGGAACGATTGAAGGAGAACTTCCAAATCGTCTTATGTCGAATAAGGATAAGCATAAACAGTCAGTTGCTGGAGCCAAGAAACGGAAGGAGAAGACAGGCAGAGTGTATGAAGATGAAGAAGTAGGACCACCAAGTAAGTTGCCATTGATTTTGGCTATTGTCTCTTGTACCTTGTCGGTGTTCTTATTGTTGATGCTAATGGTCTATAATAGTAATTTCACGCGCGTTAAGAAAGAACTTGTGGCCACAACAGATAAAGTTGAGCGTCTTACAATGATACAAAATCATGAACATGAGATTGATGTCATGGCTCGTTATTTCTTGTCATACTATTATTCAGGAGACAAGGATAAGCTTAAGGCTTACTTGGATAATAACGACGCTAAATTTACTAACCCAGAGGTAGCGACTGTTTCTAGCACAATGTTGGAGAAAGTTGAACTCGTTAAGAATGAGAAAGATACCTATGAGGTTACATACGTTGTTGGTACAACGGATGAGGTTCAAAAAACGACAGTTCGTCGTGTTACTTTCAATGTTAAGAAAAAACCATCAGCTACTCAAGGTTGGGTAGTTACATCTGAACCGACAACAACAGCATTTGCAACTCCAACATCTCCTTCTACTGAAACTTCAGCTGAAAACACTGAAAACAAGGAGGGATAACCTATGGGTGCAGAAGCAACAATTGAGATTGAACAAGGGAAGGTCTGGCCATCCCTATCAGATATGATCTCTCAATCGAAAGATTGGCCTAATGAAGTTGGTTCTAAAGGTTGGGGAGGTGATAAAGATAAAGAGCTATTATTGGCATCCTTTTATGCACAGTGGGACCAATACCTCCACCCAACAACTGGGGTATTTATAGCCTTTGGCTTTATTCCTGAGATGCTTTCAAAGGGTATCTATAGTTTTAGTTATGCGATTGAGAAAGTTTATCTCAATATGTTTAAGTTATTTGGGATGTTTGACTATATTAGTCAATCCGATAGCTTTGTTGGGCAGGTTTATAAGTGGCTTCAAATCGTTGGGATTTCTTTATTTGTTTTGGTAACGCTCATTCGTCTGATAATGGCAATGGCAGGAGCACCTTTCAGGTACCGAGAATTCTTCAATCATATGATTCTGGTGACTTTTTCTGTTGCTGCACTACCTACTTTTGCTTCAAAGTTCGGCAGTGCTATTGCTAAAGATACCGTAGGACTAGCCTATTATGACATAACTGGCAGTGGTCAGAGTGTTTCGCTTTCTGTAACGCCATTTAGGGGTAATACGGTAGACCTCGAAATGCTGTATGCAATGGATTTTGATACAGATAAGTTAGGCTATAATGAAGATACTCATTTTATAGCGGGTGATAAAAACTGGAATACCATTTCAGATGGTAATATTTGGTTCACCAATTTTACTGAAACCTATGGACCAACCAATAAGGCTATGTTGCAGTATTATTCTGGACGTGAAGGACGAGTATCCTCAATAACTAAGTTCGTAGGAGTGCGAGAAGACGGTTCGGTTGATTGGGGGCAACAAGTAAAAAATGGTATAGCCTTATCTAACCCAATAACTGCTCTTCTTCAAACTAGTAAAATATTTTTTACTGGTTGGAAAGAGGAATCTGAGTGGAAAGATAATCAGGCAAAATCACCTTACAATGGATTTTCTGATGTAATGAGATCTACGCTCAACACCATTCGTTATGCAGATGGCAAGATTGCTTATGCACGAGTCACTACGTCAAAATCAGGTTATTTCCTTGGTTTTGATAATACTGCTTTCTTACCAACTTATGCTCGCTATAAAGTTGACTGGATAGCACTGATAACTCAGCAAATCATTCTTTTACTCCTTCTCATCGGATTGCTAGTGACTACGGTACGAGTGATTTTCAAAACGCTTATAACAGTGATTATCTCACCCCTAGTTTCTTACGCAGCAGTCGGAAATAGTATGAGAATCTTGGAGGTTTGGCAGGAAGTTATGACAGGAATTGCTGCCATCTGGTTCCAACTATTATTCGTCAAAGTAGCTCAATGGTTCTTAATTACTTATAGCGAAGTGAAACTCAATCTAGGTTCAGGAGCGTCTGCTGCTAAGAAAACTCTAGGTGGAAGTTTCTATGATGGACTAGATCCATTCCAACATGCCATTGCGACGATTGCTGTTTACCTTGGTGTTTATCTTGCAGTTTCTCAAGGTTCAAAAGTTTTGGAACGCTGGATAGGTATTGATACTAACCTTTCAAGTGGAACTAAGGCTGGAGTTGCTACAATGGCTGTTGGTGCGATGGCTGCTAATAAAATGGGTGGCGGTGCTAGAAACTTCGCTGTTGGTAGGTATAATCCAACTACTGGCAGACGAAATCAAAGTGGGTTTAACCGTCTCAGAAATAGGTTAGTAGTAACAACGGTGTAAGGGATGCCGGAGGTGGTAGGGCGACCACAAATGATATCAGACGAGGTGCTTGTCGGCTGCAGGTGCTACTGCAGGTGCTGTAGCTGGAACTTGGAATGCATTTTCTGATAGAAGAGCTTATGCTTTTAAGTATAGAGAGATTGGGGTAAGGAAGGAGTGCAACTAGACTAAATGTGTCTATAAGTTCAAAAGAAGTAAATCCGGTAAGGGTTGTTGGGACAGAATTCAGGAATGTAGGTCAAGCAATTAAGAAGGACTTCTCAAGTAGTTTCGGAGAACGTTATACTAGTACTAGAGATAATGTCAATGATAGTATCTTGAATTATAATAGAGCAGAGAATAATGGTGCCGGAAGGGTAACGCCTAAAGGGAGTACGTCAAGTATTATTTCCCCTACTCAGAGATTATCAAAGAAGAATAGCTTAGATAGTGACAGTCGATTCCAGAAGTTTGATGCTGGAGAAGATGGAGAATTGTGATAACTAGTTTACAAAGTTTCGCTACAGTCTTGTAAGTTAAGATTCTTAGTCTATGTTGAGTATTGTAATTGCTATCTTTGTTCGGAGTATCAGACGACTACACTGTAAAGAAATGATAGAACGCCTATTCAGAACAGCCAAAAAATAAAAAGACAAACATCAAAAGAATGTTTGTCTTTACTTTAATCCTGTATGAGAAAGGATGGTTTTGACTTATAAACACCAACAGGGACATATTACGTATGTTCGTATAGAATTAGTTTAAGAGGTAAGACAGTACTGAAA
>JBKWCO010000039.1:0-10152 GCA_046975465.1 Streptococcus sp.
CCTTGGGCTACAAGCGCTTTAGCCTTTTAGGGGCCATGGTAACGGCTGTGATTCTCATGACAGGATCCGTTTTAGTTATTTTGGAAAATATTACGAAACTCTTTCACCCACAACCTGTCAACGATGAGGGGATTCTCTGGCTTGGAATCATAGCCGTCAGCATTAATGTATTGGCGAGTCTAGTCATTCGCAAAGGACAAACCAAGAACGAATCCATTCTCAGCCTGCATTTTCTGGAAGATACTCTGGGTTGGGTGGCTGTCATCCTAATGGCCATTGTTCTCCGATTTACCGACTGGTATATTCTGGATCCCCTCTTATCTCTTGCTATTTCCATCTTTATTCTGTCAAAAGCTATTCCACGTTTTTGGAGCACGCTCAAGATTTTCCTGGATGCCGTGCAGAAGGAGTGGATATCCAGAAGATCAAGACGGATTTGGCAGGTTGGACCATGTCGCCAGTATCAATCAGCTCAATCTCTGGACCATGGATGGCTTAGAAAATGTGTATGTCCATGTTTGTCTAGAGCATGTCAACCACATGGAGGTCTGTAAAGAGTCTATCCGAGACTTGCTCAAGAGGCTGGCTTTCAAAATGTTACTATTGAAGTCGATGAAGACTGGCAACCCACCGAGCCCATAAGCGTAAGATTAAGGTTGGAAGCCAGTCAAAGTCACGGCATGATCATCACCACCATTAATGACGAGTTGGTACGAGCAGAAGCCTAGAAAAAGTGTATACTGTAGATAGGGAAGCAATAGAAAGTAGTTGTTCCTATGAAGAAAACAGTTTATACAAAAGCTGGGCAAGTGGGTCTAGTAGAAGTTGAACGTCCACCATTCGGCTGGATGATATTATTCTCCGCATCGTCCGCATGTGTCTGTGGATCGATCTCTGGAGCTACCGTAATCCAGATGTTGAAGCAGGGCATCAAAATAGTGGCCACGAAGCCATTGGGATTGTCGAAGAAATCGGAGAAGCGTACAACGGTCGACAAGGAGACTGCATCGCACCTTTCACCCATGGTTGTGGGGAGTGTGATGCCTGTCGTGCTGGCTACGATGGGATGACGTACTCGACGCCTTTGGTCTGATGGGGTGCAAGCGGGTACATCGCTTCGAATACGCCAACTGGTATACCGTAAATTCCAGGGCAACCATCAGATTATACGAAGCCATGCTCAAATCTTTCTTGACGCTGGCAGATGTCATGCCGACGGGCTACCATGCGGCGCGTGTGGCAACGTGAGCCTGGTGACAAAGTAGTGGTCATCGGGGACGGTGCCGTTGGTCAATGTGCAGTGATCGCGGCTAAGATGCGGGGAGCGTCACAAATTGTCCTCATGGTCGCCACAGACATAACAGATGGCTTTGGAATTTGGTGCGACGGCAGTCGTAGCGGGCGTGGTGAAGAAGGCATTGCCGGGTCCGTGAAATCCGGTGGCGGAGCAGATGCGGCCTGAATGTCGGTACCGCAGCAGCTGTTGATCAAGCCCGCAGGTGCTGTAATGGTGGACGTTTAGGTTTTGTCGGTGTCCTCATTACAATAATCGTGCCCTTGGTTCGACCTTTGCCCAAAACATTTCGGTGGCAGGTGGGGCAGCCTCTGTTACCTATGACAAGCAGTTCTTGCTCAAGGCTGTTAACTTGATGGCGACATCCCCAGGTCGCGTCTTTACTCCTAGCTATAACCCGGATGAGATTGATCAAGCCTATAAAGATATGGATGAACGTAAGACGATTAAGGCTATGATTGTCATTGAGTAATGAAAAGTCTAGTAAATGAATCTACTAGACTTTTCTTTTATTAAATAAATTCTTATTTCAAATTCGACATCCTTGTTTCTTGGTGAGTGCGCTCTTGTTTGTTGGCTAGGGCCTTGATGCGCGCATCAAGGAGAATGGCGCGACCTTCGGCACTTCGGGTATAGACGAGGTCATACTTACCCAGGCTCTTTTAGTTTGCTCTGGTAGGGCATCCTCTTTCCGTTTGTCAAGAGGCTTGGTACAGCGAAATATTCTGTTTGATCGGATACCTTTTCCTGTGCTTTCAAGATAGCGCTGATTTTCAATCGGTGCGAAAAATTCGATCATGGTTTGCGAGAAGAGTTCCTTCTCCGCATGGTTCCGCCCTTCAAATAAATCAGCCATGTTGATGGCATCCTTTCGATCTCGCGGCGGATGCGGGTTGTGAGTCTGGATCTGACCTGAAGGAGCAGGGCTTGGTGAATAGCCTGGCCGAAGACTTCTAGCCGTTTATAAGGGCTCTTATAGAGATAGCGCAATGAGCAAGAGCGAGAACAGCTAAAACGAATAGAAGAATTAGAGACGCTTTATTCCATCTCCTCTATGTGAATAGTAAATCAAGTTGGCGAAAGCATCGGTCAAAGTGGCGGCTGTTAGCCAGCGAGCTAGCTTCTGACGTCAAAAAATAGGGCTGGGGGCAGGAAGTGTTTATCCTTGAACCTCATTTACAATCTCCATATTCTCCAGAATCGGCAGGGCTTTTGCCAGCCGTCTCGGAGCTCTTGGCGGTGAGTGGAGCGCTCTAGGTCTCTTCATTAGTTTTGCAACTGTTTTTGTATAGCGGATATTGTCAAGGCTAGACGCTCGATACCGGATTCGATGAAGGCTCCTTTAATGGAGACCTAAAAATTGCTTCATCCGTCTTTCTAAGAGCTCCAGATCAGGACTATATTCTTTCAGCTGATCAGTGATGGCTTCGATCTCTTCTTTTCAAGATCGGACTTTTCATGCCATTTCTTTAGGAAAGGCTGATAGAGACCAGATGCCAGATGTTACTGGTCTTGTCTGGATCCTCGGGTACACTCGGATGGCACGACCTCGCATTTGGTTGCTGAGCATAAAGCTGCCGACAAAGCTAGCTAGGATCAGGAATTGACACAAGGAGCATCCCAGCCTTCTCAGAAGAGACTTGGTTCAATCACGACTTGGATGAGACCTTCTTGAAAGAGCTGGGTCACAGCTGTCACTAAATCATGTTGAGAACAACTAAGCGAACTTTGAAAGTCATCAGGAGATAATTGGCCGACACTTTGTGGGTCAGTCGATCCGCTCCTAGAAGCTCTTCCAATCTTGGCTTAGCGACCGTCAGGATGATGACGATACTACCTGTTAAGACTGCGATGGCAGGAGGAGTCGTTAGCTCGATCTTTCTCTGCGAATGGATTCAAAATACGAGTACTCCCAACTGAGTGAATTGGGCATCCTTATCCCCGAGATGAACTTCAAAGTCTTGGCGAATATAGTCTGTTAAAACCAGTTGGCGCAGTTGGCTTCCAGAGCCTGGTATTCCGCCTTGAAAATCTCTCGAACCGCATTGAGTTTTCCAAGGGATTGGTTCAGCAGGAGGTCTTGTTTTTGTTGCGGACTAGTTTGATTTGTTTTCGATCGATTAAACAGCTGCTTTTAATTCATGGGGAGTTGCTTTTCGTATTCTTCTGGTAGGTTGGCCAGTGGGAACCTGAAAAAGCAGGCCTTGCAGGAGAATTTCTAGCCAGTCCATGGTGAAAGCAGGAAGTTTTAGCTCTAAGGTCTTGGAAACGTTTGGGAAAGACGATTCCTTGCTACGAAGAAAGATCAGGGTAGCAGAGAGATACTGGGGCTCATTGAGCAATTCATCGTAATTGATCTGACCAGATAAGGCCTGGCAGTTTGGAGATATTGGCAAAATAGGGGATCGGAAGTCAGTTGTTGCAGAAAGCATTCTTTTGTTGGCTAAAGGCGTCCAACTGAGCCTGCTCTTCCTTTATTGGAAAGCAAAGTAGACATAGTCTTGGTGGGGACAAAGGTCTTCCTTGACCAATTCGGGAACCGTAATTTCCTCATCAATCTCCACATGCGGATATAGCGATCCAGAGGGCAGGGTCTCCTTCATGGGGCGGGGTAGCGGTGAGAGTCATCTTTAAGTCGGGGAAGGCTTGACGAAAGCTTCAAGCTCTTCCACCATTCATTGCGCAAGTGGTGACACTCATCTAAACAAAGGGTTCGAGTGAGATGTCTTTGAAAGTAGTAAAAGTATCAAAGCCTTTGAAATCAAATATTCAATCTGCTTGGTCATCAGTATCTTCAGCTTGTGATTGACCGACGACTTAGTTCATGGCGCTGTGTGGGGCCTGATGGGTAGCCACTGTAATCAGCTTAGGATATTTGAGGTCCTGAGAGATCAATTGTTCCGCTTGGCTTTCATCTTTCAGAATGCTTGGATAATCCGGTCCACCCATTGTTGACGAATGGTGACCGTAGGGCCAAGATTAGGGTTGGTTGACCGGCGTCTGATAAATTCGATTCCAGGTTGTTTTCGATCAGGAGCTGCTACAAATGCAGGTGGCCATCCGCCATAAAAGCGTCACTCTTATCGAGAACGCGTTTTTGATAGTGTCTCCATTGGCCTGTAAGGCTAGTTCTTGTATTGGTTTCCTCCTTGCTGTCCCCATTATATCATGTGGAGGACAAGAATCTTTTGGTAGAAGCTGAAGATTTCTACTTTCAAATGGAAATGACAAACAGAATCATTCATACTGACTAAAAGGCCTAATCATTTGATTAGATTTTTTTATCTTAAATCTTTTTGTTTGAGAGTCAAAGGCAGCACCCATGCTAGAAGACCGGAGCCTGAGTCGTCAAAGCAATGAGTTTTGCTTCCTGTATTTGGAAGTTTTCTTCTTTTGAGGAAGAGCTGCAGGTGCGATATAGACTGCTGTTTTGGCAGGCCCGTTTTAGCTGGTGTGAATACTGTCGGTTTCGCAGGAGTTACAACAGCTGGTTTTTGGTGGGAGTCGATTATTGCAGGCGTTTGGATGCTAGGAGTTTGTGGTTTGCTTTTACGGTGGGTTTGAAATCAACTCATACTTGTCTGTTTGTACCTTAGAACGACCTTTTGGACAGTTTCAACGACTTTATTGGCAAATTGAACGTTCAACAAGTTAGCAAAGTTTTTATCGATATCTAGGTAGAGACCATTTGTTCCATTGACCAATGGATCAGTCTTTTTTTCACGTGTTTCACCAACCACTGTCAAGAGACACCAGCATCTTGAGGGCTTTCAGTGTCGCTTCTTTGGTTGGTGTATCCTTTGTAAGATCAATGTCTCTCTGTAATCAAAGCAAGCAGTTGTTTGCCCCAGTCCCCCAGTTGTTAGTCTCCTGGTAGCGATATGATGCAATGGAACAGTAGCATTTTCATAGTAGCTTTAGTTTTGGTTTTCAAAGCAGAAATGAAACTTTCTGGATCCCGAACTTAGATCCATTGAATCATTGATTAAACTGCTGCTCTTCGTATTCATTAATCTAACGAACCTGAAATATTTTGCAGATAGATTGTTGTTGAAAGTCTGGTCATTCTTCATGTCCTATTGAGAATCTATTTAAGTTGATTTGTCAATGACAAAGGCGTTATCTGATGTTGCTTGAACTTCTTTTTATTGACCATCGGCTTCTTTTGTCACTTCGACTACAGTTGTTTATTAACTGTTTCAGTTGTTGTCTCAGTGTAGTCCGCTGTTTCCTTGGTTGATGTAGCTGTCTTAGTAGATGGACCGGTTTTGAGGTGCCAACAGGTGTGTTTGGATCTGCTAAGCTAGTCGTTTTGATGGTTGCTGTTGAAGTAGTGGTGGTGTGCACCGTCTGTTTTAGCAGATGGGCCAGTTTTTTGACGTCCACAGCGATGATATCCCCAGTTTGCTTTATCAGCAGGAACAACTGGTGTATTAGCTGGCGTTGATTTCTTCTGTTGCAGCCGTGATAGGTGATTTTGCGGCTGTAGTAGCTGCAGGAGCAGCTTGGGTTGTGCTAGGTGCAACGTCATCAGCTGAAGCAATAGTCGTTCCTGTGAAGACAGTTCTAAGCAACGGATGCTAAAGTTAAAGTTTGTTTACGTGAAATAGTATATTTTCCAAAAGCCATCCCCCCTTTTTAATAAACTTTTTCTATCATACAGGTTTTGAAAAACTTGTCAACGGTATAATAATCAAGGGTTTTGTCGACTTTTGTCTATTATTAATAAAAAACCCAATGAGAAAAACATACACAAAATATTTTAAATATACAAATTGTACAAAAGAAAATAAGTTCTAGCAATTTTGCAGGAATCATATTTTATCGGTATTTCTACTATATTTTTTAGTCGTAAAAATACTGGCTAGTCACTTTATTTATGTTTCTGCATTAGCACTAAGAACAAAGACTACGACTAGTTTAGTAATTTTCAAAATTGGATGACCTCCGGTTTGAGATTACTTTCCTTCGGTTCAACTAGTGAAACGTAAACTAATCCGTTCACTTTCTGCCATCGGAATCGCGATCAGTTCTTCTTCACCATCTGTTAGTGCAAGATCTGCTATTAAACTGATCCCCACTTGTTTACGAAGGGTTGTTTTAGAAGCTGAATATCATCCGTCTGAAGGGTGTAGCCTCAT
Organism: Streptococcus sp.; assembly: GCA_046975465.1. Lineage (GTDB taxonomy): Bacteria > Bacillota > Bacilli > Lactobacillales > Streptococcaceae > Streptococcus. Next base: position 6,436 of record JBKWCO010000039.1, read on the forward strand.
GGTGATAGCGCTCTCAGCTGTTCAAAGGCTTTTAAATGAACAAGTGCTCATCTGGAATGATAAAATCTTCATCGATGACGTCGAAAATTGTAATACTTTTTGGGCTAGTGGATGGTTATGATGAAGGATATAGAATCTCGTTTGGCTATTTCTCTTACCTGAAGCGATGATCTTTAATCGGTTCCAAACTCCCTAAAAAACTAGCATCTAGTTCCCTTTGGAAAGCATTTCTAAAGTTCGACAGATCCTTCTTGGACAGGATGGATACTTTGAAGAGCTGCAACATTACTGATAAGGCGGGTTGTTTTTCGGACAAGATAGTCAATGATGATTGGTGGAAACCAACCGTATTGATGAGAGGGACTCGGAGATCTCTTTTTGGCCCCTTGAATCTCAGGTAAGACCTTTTGAATATGTCGTAGCAAGATTTCTCCTTGGGGCGTCAATTTGAAAATGCGATGAGGATCGTTGCGATTAATGGACAGTATTCCTTTTCTAGTCGTTTAATCGCATAGAAACGGATAGTTGACTGATCCCGTGTTTTTAGGCAACCCAGTAAAGGATTGCTGTTGACTAAGATCAGAAAATAATAAAAGTCCTTAAGATTAGGCTCCCTCGCTAAATAGACAACGCGGATAAGCAAAAATTATCCGTGATAGCTAATTTGACTATATGATTTTTGTTTGTTACAATCTGAGGTGAGTCAGAGGACAATTAAAGGCTATCTAAAAGATCTTCGAAAATCGTTAGGATCTTCTCCTTTTTCAACTGGAAGTTGCAATTTTCATGTTACTCTCTTAAGTGAAGATTGTCGTGGGATCTGAAGATATTCAAGTGAATTGGTGAAGAATTCTTCGAGCGTTAACTCAAGAGCAGAAATGACTTTTTCAAGACTGTGATGGTCAGATTCGTTTTGTTTTCAATTGATGTATTTTAATCAGATCTGCCCGTTCGATAGCTCCTCTTGACTCGTGTTTTGTTTTCGCAAATATTTGACCTTTTGCGCTATATACCGTTGTAAATAATGTTTTGTTTCATGTAACCAGAATGGTTTTAATGACAAAAATAACACCTTAAACAAAACAAAGTATCTTATAACAAACATATTTTGATTTATTATCTATGGCTTTTATAGGTATTGATCATCTAAGTGAAAAAGAATACCTGAAAACAGTGGATCTTTTGATGAGAATAACCTTTAAGGTGGAAAGGAACAAACTTTTTTAAGAGATGACTATGATCTGATGATGGATAAGCCTATTATTTTGTTATCTTTTGAAATACATCATTTTCAGTTTGTATCCTAGACTTTCATTGGCCAATTATTCATATTGTATCATATAGATAACAAAGTGTCATTTAAGAAAAAGTGTTATAATAGAATAAACTAAATAAAGGTCACATGATGACTACATGATATTTAAACAACCCTTTCCTCAATAAAGGAACTGCCTTTACTTTGGAAGAACGTCAGGAGTTAGGTTTGGTTGGACTCTTGCCACCTTACGTTCAAACCATTGAAGAACAAGCAGCGCAAACTTATGCGCAAATGCAAACGAAGGTCAACGATTTGGAAAAACGTTTGTTCCTAATGGAAATTTTTAATACAAATCGTACTCTTTTTTACTACCTATTTGCTCAACATTTGGAAGAGTTTAATCCCATTGTCTATGACCCAACCATTGCTGATACCATTGAAGGGTATAGCGATCTCTTTGTAGATCCACAATATGCCGCATATCTTGATATCAATCATCCTGAAAATATCGAAGCAACTTTGAAAAATGCAGCAGGGGACCGTGAAATTCGTCTTATTGTTGTGACAGATGCAGAAGGTATTCTCGGTATTGGTGACTGGGGAACAAATGGTGTCGATATTTCTGTTGGGAAACTGATGGTCTATACTGGTGCTGCTGGAATCGATCCTTCTATGGTCCTTCCTTTAGTCATTGATGCAGGGACTAACCGTGAAGAACTTCGTAACAATCCTAATTACTTAGGAAATCGTCACGAACGTGTGCGTGGAGATCGTTATTAAGATTTTATCGATCAATTTGTTCAAACTGCAGAACGCCCTTCCCTAAACTTCTATCTGCACTGGGAAGATTTTGTCGCTAAATGCTGCTAATATCCTTGAAAATACCGGAAGCAAATCCCAACCTTTAACGAGATGATATCCAAGGAACTGGTATTGTTACCCCTAGGTGGGATCTTTGGGGCATTGATATTACAGGTGAAAATTAACGGATCAAGTTTATCTCTGCTATGGTGGTGGGACTGCTGGCAGGATTGCTTCTCGTGTCCTTCGTGAAATGGTTAGTGAAGGTCTACCTGAAGAAGAAGCTTATAAACGCTTCTTTATGGTCGACAAACAAGGTCTCCTTTTTGATGACATGGATGACTTGACTCCGGAACAAAAACCATTTGCTAAGAAACGTTCTGATTTTGCCAATGCAGATAAGTTGACGGACCTTCTTGAAGTAGTGAAGACGGTTAAACCAACGATTCTTGTGGGAACTTCAACTCAGCCAAATACTTTCACAAAAGAAATTGTAGAAGCTATGTGTGAAAACACAGAACGTCCTATCATTTTCCCATTGTCAAACCCAACCAAACTAGCTGAGGCAAGTGCCAAAGATTTGATCGAATGGTCAGACGGAAAAGCATTTGTTGCGACAGGAATTCCAGCTGGTACAGTTTCCTATAAAGGTGTGGACTACGTGATTGGTCAAGCGAATAATGCCCTGATTTACCCAGGTCTTGGACTAGGTATGCTGGCTTCTGAAGCGAGTCTCTTGACGGATGAAATGATTGGAGCTGCCGCACATTCATTGAGTGGTATTGTCAATCCAGGCGAACCAGGAGCACCAGTCTTACCTCCATTCAAGTATGTAGCTGATGTTTCTATCAAAGTAGCAGAAGCAGTTGCTAAAAAAGCGCAAGAACAAGGTCTTGCACGTGCTGAAGAAACAGATATGGCTAAAGCAGTCCGTGATTTGAAATGGTATCCAGAATATAAATAAGTAAATTTAATGGAGGTGTACGAGTGCGACTAGATGCCTCGTACACCTTTTACTGTATATCCTAATATATAGAAAGGAAGATTATGGAAATATTTTTAACTTCGATTCAGAGTATTGTACCCATTATCGTCATCATCATTCTTGGTTATTTCTTACAGGTCCGTGGGTGGTTTCAAGAGAGTTTTGGAAATGACTTATCTAAACTCATTATGAATGTGGCCATGCCTGTGGCAATTTTTACCTCTGTTCTTAAATATTTAACTTTAGATAAATTGATTAGCTTGTCTGGCGGTTTGTTGTATACCTTTATCGCCTTCATTCTTGGTTACCTAGCGGCCTTTATCGCGGTGGAAGTTTTTAAAGTGCGCCCAGGTCGTCGAGGAACCATGATTAATACCTTTGTTAATGCCAATACCATTTTCATTGGTTTGCCTTTAAATATTGCTCTATTTGGAAATCAAGCTCTTCCTTACTTCTTAGTGTATTATATTACAAATACAGTATCTACTTGGACATTAGGTGTCTATCTGATGACTTCTGATAGTAAAGAAGGGGCTTCAAAACAGGCTCAAAAATTTAATTGGAAGAAGCTCTTCCCAGCTCCTTTATTAGGATTTCTCGTAGCCCTCGTATTTTTGGTCTTACGTATTCCTGTCCCAAGTTTTGCGGAAAGTACCTTGACTTATATTGGTAG